>JBFWWA010000280.1:0-6561 GCA_050246455.1 Planctomycetaceae bacterium | reverse complement strand
AGAAGTCGTTCTTCAACGCGCTGCTTCGCTTCGTCCTCGACATCGAGTCGTTTCTTCGTCCGCACAAGGTTGATGGCCGCTTCCACCAGGTCGCGGACAATGCTTTCGACGTCGCGGCCGTAATAGCCGACTTCGGTGTATCGGCTTGCTTCCACTTTGACGAACGGCGCGCCGATGAGATTCGCGAGGCGGCGCGTAATCTCCGTTTTTCCGACGCCGGTCGGGCCGATCATCAGAATGTTCTTCGGCGTCACTTCCTTGCGGATCGACTCCGGGAGCTGTTTCCACCGCCACCGGTTCCGCAGCGCGATGGCGACCGCGCGCTTCGCGTCGTTTTGTCCGACGATATGCTTATCGAGCTCCGCGACGATTTCGCGCGGCGTCAGATCGGGCACGAGAGAATCCTTCGAAAGAGAGAATCGCACCGACTTCGGCAACGATGTCCGCGCTACAGTTCCTCGACGACGATGTTGTCGTTCGTAAAGACGTCGATCTCGGAAGCGATCTGCAGCGATTCGCGAACGATTTCGGCCGCCGATAGCTTCGAATGCTTGACGAGGCCGCGGGCGGCTGCTTGTGCGTATTGGCCGCCCGAACCGATGCCGATGATGCCGTCGTTCGGCTGTACGACGTCCCCCTGCCCCGTAATGAGCAGGCTGTATTGATCGTTGACGACCACCATCATCGCTTCGAGTCGTCGGAGCGCCCGGTCGGTCCGCCAGTCGCGGGCCAGTTCGGTGGCCGCCCGCGTGATGTTGCCGGGAAAGTCCTTCGCCCGGGCCTCGAAGCGCTCCAGCAATGCGAATGCGTCCGCAGTCGATCCTGCAAAACCGACCAGCGCCTTGTTATCGAGAATCCAGCGGATCTTCTTGGTGTCGGCTTTGATGATGGTATTGCCGTACGAGACCTGGCCGTCACCGCCGAGGGCGACCTTTCCCTTGTGACGCACGGTCAGGATCGTCGTCGCCCGCCACTGCGGGCGTTCTTCGCGGCTCGTCCCCTCGGTTGCGTGAACGAGACCCGTCCGCCTTCGAGCGGTCGTCATACGTCGTTTCCGGTTGTGTGTTGCCAATCGGTCGCCGATGGAAAGTGGAAATCGGCGGTCCGGTTAAACCGTAACAATTGCGCAGAACAGGGACAAGCGACGCTGCGCAGCTCGAATTGCAGAAGCGATCACAAACGACTGTCAGGACGTCGCTTGGGACGCGGCCGCAAGATCACGCTGAGTGCCATCACCGCCAGCGCCCCGGGAATGATGAAACGCAGCGGCACTCGTTTGAGGAATACGCCGAGAAGAATAATGGCAACGACCGTAATCCCCATCGTCCGGACGAAGGGGTTATCGTTCTGAATCGACGGCAAAGCAAGCCAGAGTGCCGCCATCACAAGGCCGACCCGGACGCAGGCCCCTCGCCAAAGCTCCCACTGCGGCTCCGCGGCGGAAGTCGGCAGCAGTGAAAGCACTACGCCGCCTCCCAGGAGAGCGATCGCAATGACGCCGACCGTCGGACGGCTGATTTTTCGGCTCTTCTGGTCCATGTCCTGCATTATGCGACCCACCGCACTGGTGCAGCAAGCGGATGCCCCGCCCCACGTCGAGGAACCGGACGATTTCAGGCGATTCGGGACTCCCCTTTTCACAAATTCTCGCCGCAGCTACACTTCCGGTTCGACGAGAACGTCGATCTGGGGGCTGGGTCGCTGCGGAATCGACAAACGATTCGGCAGCGCTTCGTCATCCCCACGCATGACGACCACGCGGCAGCATCGCGACTGCGTCCGCGATCAAGGATCGATCGCTCCGAAGCGAGCCGCAACACGAAATTGCATACGGCCTGTCTGGAACAAGGACGGTCCAGGAGTATGCCATGTCATTGTCGCCCCTACGATTTCTGCACGTTGCCGATGCGTGCCTCGATTCTCCGCTTCGCGACATCGCCGCGGGTTTCGCGTTGACGGATGACGCCGAACAGCGGCTCGAGTCGGCAACCCTCGCAGCATTCGAGAAAGCGATCGATGCCGCTCTGGACGCGCACGTCGATTTCGTGATTCTGTCGCGCAATACCTTCGTGGAGAACGACCAGAGCCTCGCCGCCCGCATTGCACTTCTCGACGGACTGTACCGTCTGGCGGAGGAGGAGATCCGCGTCTTCGTTCTGCCGGGAAAGCACGATCCGGCGGATGCCTGGAAGGGAATCGACGACCTTCCGGAGAATGTCACGATCTTTTTCGATCGCGAGAGCGAGCCGGTCGCCGTGTTTCGTGATGGAAAAGTCGTCGCGACTGTCGCCGTGATGCCGATTGAGAAACTGGAGTCGATTTCGCATCGCCCCTCCGTTGAAACGAAGCCTGCCGGAGAACGGCGCGGTCCGTATACGGTAGTACTGCTGACGACTCCAGGCGCCGGCGATGCTTCGGCGCGCCTGCACGAGGCGAAGGCCGACTACGTCGCCCTCTCGGGAATTGAGAACCGCCAGACAATTCCGTTGGGCGGAGGCTACGCGCATCATCCGGGTGGAATGCAGGGCCTTTGCCGGCGTCAGACCGGACCTCACGGTTGCTCGCTGATCGAGATCGGCCCGGACGGAAAGGCCGATATTCAGTTGCTTCCCGTCGCGGCAGTGGTTCGCGAATCGATCGCTCTGGTCGACGATTCCATCGACGAAGAGCGGCTTTTGAACCTGATGCACAACGCTTTGGCACCGCAAAGCCAGGGGGAGGCTGAGCAGCTGCGGATCGTCGAGTGGGAACTCCGCGGATCGGGCGCGATCGCCGATTCGCTGCTCGATGCCGAGCGCCGGGCACGACTGCTGGAGAAGTATCGCGAACGCTTCCCTGCCGATGACGCGCTCCACACGTTCCGCATCCTGCCTGGTGAACTGGTGGCAAGCTGTGACGACGCGCCGGCGGCGGACTTCTTTGATTCCATCACCTCCAGCGATCTCGTCTCGCAACGGGCGCTCTCCGAGTTTCTCGACGATCCGGACCTCTCGGCGTACGCGGAACAGTTGCGGGCCATCCTCTCGGAAATGGATGCCGATGCGATTCGCGCCCGCGTGCAGCGGCTCGGATCGCACTGGTTTCGGACTTCGCCCACGGAGACTCTCTGACATGAAAGTCACGGAGATTCAAATTGACCGCTTCGGGGTCTGGCAGAACCTGTCGCTTCCGCTCGGCAGCGGAAACGCGCACGTCTTCTACGGACCGAACGAAGCGGGCAAGACGACCCTGATGCGCTTCCTGCGCGGCGTCCTCTACGGCTTCGATGCATCGGCAATTGAGCCGGGGCGGCATCGCGATGCGGCCTGGTCGGGTGCACTCGGCGTCGTTCATCAGTCCCAGAAATGCGAGATCCGCCGCACCTCGGCGCGCGGTTCACGCGGAACGGTGCGAATTACGGGGCTCGATCGCGGGGACGCAGCCGATGCAATTCTCGCCGAGATTCTCGCAAAGACCGATGAAACAGTTTTTCAATACGTCCTCTCGGTCGGACTCCCGGAGATCCAGGAGCTCGCGACACTGCACGCCGATGAAGTCGCTCGGCACATCTACGGGACGACTCTCGGGCCGACGGGGCAGAGGCTGCTCGACATCTCGAATCGCTGCGAGTCGGAGACCTCGCGGCTCATCGACCCTGCAACGCAGTCCGGCGAACTGATCGACTGGCTCGAATCGTCGCTCGACGCGGCGGGGGAGATCGAATCACTGAAGCCGCTTCGCGAAGAACACGCCGAGCTCTCGCTCGAACGAAACTCGATCGAAGACGAAATCGACGAGTTGAAGGAGCGTCGCGGGGAACTGGAACATCAGCTCCGCGGCCATCTGTTTCTGGAACGGATCTGGTCCCCGTGGAACGAACTTCGGGAATACGAACACGAGCTCGAAACACTGCCGAAGGTGACATCGTTCCCCGAAAAAGGGATCGCCCGGCTCGATGCCATCGATGCGGAACTCGATTCGCTCGCGGCGAAACACGGCGCCGTCGAACACGCCGCCGATGAACTGAAGCGGCAGGCCGAAGCGATCGCCGTCCCGCAGCTTCTGGCCGATCACTCCACGACGATGCAGAGCCTCATCGACCAGCGCGACTGGCTCAAAGAAACGCTGGCGGCGGAAGAGGCGGCGGACGATCAGGTCAGCGAACTCGAACACGACCTGGGCGAAAGGCTCCGCGAACTGGGACCGGACTGGTCGATCGCCCGACTCGAAAAGATCGATGCCTCTCCCGCAGCGCAGCACGCGCTCGTGACAACTGCCGCAAACTATCGCGCGCTCCTCGCGCGGCGTGCACGATTCAAAAAGAAGCTCCAAAGCCTGTCGAGCGCCAGCCATCAGAAATCCGACGAGCTCGCAGCAAAACTGAAAGAACTCGGCTGCGACTCGACCGAACAGGCGCTCGCTTCGGCGCGCAAGGAACTTTCGAATCTGGAAAGTTACGGCGGCCTCACTTTGCAGGCGGAGCGGCTGCAGCTCCGCGCCGCCGATTACGCGGACCAGCTTGCGCGACTCGATTCACGGCCGGTGGTTCCCCGGTGGTTCCCGCTCTTTCTCGGAATTCTCGGAGTCGCGGGGGGTGCGATCGCTCTGCTCGGCCTGCGATACAGTTTTACGACGAACGCTGTCGCCGGCGCAAGCTTTGCGCTTCTCGGACTCACCGGTCTCGGCATTGTCTGGGGCTTCCGTAAGCAGTTCGGCTACGACGATGAGTCGGCCGCAACAAAACTTCAGGACGACGCGACCTCGAACGAACGGGCTCTCGCCGCGATTCGTCATCAGATTCAGCAGTTCCGGCCAGCCGATTCCGGCACGCAGCAATCGCATTCCGACCTGATTCGCGCCGCGGTCCAGAAGATCGCGCATGTCGAACGGCTCGCGAATCTCGAGGGAAGGCTGCACAGCCAGCGCCGCCAGTTGAGCGACCTCCGGCTTCGATTCCGCACCGTGCAGCAGAAAGTCGACGTGGAGCGGCAGTCCTGGTGCACGGCGCTCAAGCGGATAGGACTGGCCGAGTCAGTCAAAATCCATTCGGTCTTCGAGCTTTGGCAGAAGGTGCTGGAAGCCGACACGCTGCGACGCGATCTGCTTTTCGCGCGCGGGGAGCAAACACGGTACCACCGGGATGCGGAATCGTTAATTGGACGGATTCGAATGCTCGGCAGTCGAATTGAACTGCCGGATAACAACGACGCCGATCCGGTTGTCCTCCTCGATTCCTGGAATGAGGTATTGCATTCGCTCGGAAGCCGACGCGATGAGATCGAAACGCTGCTCATCGGGGAAACGGAACGCCGACAGGAAGCTGCGGCGCTCCAGCAACGGATCGACGAGCTCCGGACCGAACGCTCGGCCCTCCTGGTGCAGGGTGGAGCCGCCAATCGCGAGGAATTTGAACGCCGTTCCGGGTGGTTCGCCCAAAGGAAGGAAATCGAGGAGCTGATCGGGATCGCTCGCGAAGAATTGAACGAGGCAAGCCGCTCGGAGCCCGAGCTCGCGGTTGTCGAAGAAGATCTGGAAGCCTACGACGTTGAGCAGAACGCCGAGCGAATCCGCGTAATTCGCGCCGAACTCGAACAGCTCGAACAGTCGCTGCATGGAGCATTCGAGCGCGTCGGCCGCGTCAAGCAGTCGATCGAAAGCCTGGAGAACGACTCCCGACCTTCACAGCTTCGCTTTGAGAAAGCGCGCATCGATACACAGTTGCGGATCGCAGCCGAAGAATGGTTTGCCGCCCGCATCGCGGGGCGCGCGCTCGAAACCGCGAGATCGAAATATGAGCGAAACTGCCAGCCCGCGGTCCTCGCATCGGCCAGCCGGTATCTCGAACGTCTGACGCGCGGGCGATATCGCAACATCTGGAGTCCGCTCGATCGGCGCGACCTGCGTGTCGACGATGATCATGGCATCTCCTTTCGCGTCGAAGAATTGAGCGGCGGCACGCGAGAACAGCTGTTCCTCGCGGTCAGGCTGGCACTTGTACGCGAATTGACGCGACGGGGCGTCGAGCTGCCGATGTTCCTCGACGACATCCTCGTCAATTTCGATCAGCTCCGTACCGAAGCCGCTGTCGATACGCTCCTCGAATTTGCAGAAGAAGGGCAGCAGATTCTGTTCTTCACCTGCCACCTCCATCTCGCGCATCTCTTCGAGTCGCGCGGCATCGAGCCGACCTGGCTGCCGGGGCACAACCTTCCGTTGGAAGAGCGACGCGCGGGGTGAAGGATTCCCGCCGGGTGCGACCGGTGGGCTTGCGATCATTCTGCGCCGAGCAGTTGAAGGCGCAGAAGATTGAGCGCGATCTTCACAGCGCGAATGCGGTTAATCGCCGGATCGCCGAGCATCGTGTACGGCGAGGCCTTTGCAAGATCGTGGCCCGCAATCGCGACGTTTCCGCTCGGTGCCTGCGAAGTCGGATTCGTCGCATCGTGAAGCGGCATATCGGCGATCGAAAGCGCGAAATCTGTCTGAAACCGCGCCCGGCAGCCATCAGCCAGCGCGATTGCCGATTCTTCTCCGAATCGATCACGGACGAAAAGACCCGCGGAATCGAGAGAAAGCACCGTC
>JBFWWA010000279.1:0-6569 GCA_050246455.1 Planctomycetaceae bacterium | reverse complement strand
GGTTTCGGCGTTGAATCGATGCGGATTTCCCCGGTTTTTCAGCGTTTTTCCGGTCCGTTGGGTGGTGCGAATCGGGGTTTGAACTCGCTTCTCGTTTCGACTATTCTCACTCCTTCGGATTCGCCGCCGCATCCCCCCGGAGTTTTGGCCCGTGCGGGCCGCCCCCGCATCAATCTCTCACCTTCTTGCCGCACTGAACTCACACCATGAATTCCACCGCACGCATTCTAGCCGGTTGCGTCGTCGTCGCATCGGCCGCTTCGCTCTTCGCTGCCGATGAGAAGCCGAAGGTCGATACGAGCACTCTGCCGCTCGTCACCAAGCGCGCGTTTCCGGAACTGAAGTTCAACCGGCCGCTGGGGCTGACGCACGCGAACGACGGCACGAACCGCTGTTTCGTCATCGGCCAGCTCGGCACGATCTACGTCTTCCCGAACGATCAGAAAGTTGAAGAAGCCGAGACCTTCCTCGACATCAAGAAGAATGTCGTTTACACCGACAAGGAAAACGAAGAAGGGCTTCTCGGTCTGGCGTTCCATCCGAAGTACAAGGAGAACGGGCAGTTCTTCGTGTACTACACGCCCACCAACACCGAGCCGCATACGACGGTCGTTTCCCGCTTCACCGTCTCCAAGGACGATCCGAACAAGGCCGACGCCGCCAGCGAGGAAGTGCTGATCAGCATTCCGCAGCCGTACTGGAACCACAAAGGAGGAACGATCGTCTTCGGGCCGGATGGATACCTTTACATCGGCCTCGGCGACGGTGGTAAGGGAGGCGACCCGCACGGCAACGGGCAGAACATGCAGACACTCCTCGGAAAAATTCTGCGAATTGACGTCGATCACAAAGACGACGGGCTCCAGTACGCCATCCCGAAAGACAATCCGTACGCCGGCCAGTCCGACAAGGCCCGCCCTGAAATCTGGGCGTCGGGCGTCCGCAACATCTGGCGGATGTCGTTCGATCGAGAGACCGGCAAGCTCTGGGCCGGCGACGTCGGGCAGGATCTCTGGGAAGAGATCAACATCATCGAACGCGGAGGCAACTACGGGTGGAAACTCCGCGAAGGAATGCATGCTTTCGGACCGGAGGGAAGCGGACCGCTCCCTTACCTCATCGACCCGATCTTTGAGTATGAGCACACGATCGGCAAATCCATTACGGGCGGACACGTCTATCGTGGCAAGAAACTTCCGATGCTCGTCGGGGCGTACCTTTATGCCGACTATGTCTCCGGCAAGATCTGGGCGCTTCGCTATGACGAGAAGGAACAGCGCGTGATCGCGAATCATTCGATCCCGAGCGATAACCTTCCCGTCATGTCGTTCGGTGAGGATCAGGATGGGGAAGTTTACTTCACGACCACCTTCGGCACGCTGAATCAGATCGTGCCGAACGGAGAGTGAGAACCCGCCCTTCGTTCGGCTGTCGGCCGGACTCTCCGCTACGCCGCGTGAGGCGCAATGATTCGCTGACCGCTCAAAGCTGATCGCTTGACTTCATGAAACTCGAAACCCACATCAAGCCGCGGCAGAAGCTGGGGAAGTACCGCATCGAGCGGAAGCTTGCGAATGGTGGTTTCGCGGTCGTGTACCAGGCGATGGACACCATCGAAGGAATTCGTGTGGCGCTCAAGGTGCCGCACACATCCAACGTTGACGACAGCCTGCTCCGCGAGTTCCGGCACGAAGTTCGGATGACGGCCAAGCTCGATCATCCGAACATTCTGCCGCTCAAGAACGCGAGCTTCATCGATGACCGCTTCGTGATCGTCTTTCCCCTCGGAGAGAAATCGCTCGACGAGCGCTTGCGCAGCCGGCTTTCGATGCACACCGCGCTCTACTACGCGGAGCAGCTCATCGAAGCGGTCGCCTATGCCCACCGGCAGCGGATCATTCACTGCGACATCAAGCCCGAGAACGTGATCCTGTTCGGCGGCAATCGCCTCCGGCTGACCGATTTCGGAATTGCGAAAGTTGCGCTGCGAACCGTTCGCGCCTCCGGGACGGGAACGGTTGGCTACATGGCTCCCGAACAGGCGATGGGAAAACCATCGCTTCGATCCGACGTCTTTTCGCTCGGCCTGGTCCTCTACCGGATGTTCGCCGGCGAGTGGCCCGAATGGCCGTATGAGTGGCCGCCGGCGGGATATCATCGCCTGCGCGGCCGCGTGCATCAGGAACTGATCGCGTTTCTGCGGAAAGCGATCGAAGTGAATCCGAAGGATCGCTTCCGTGACGGCGATCAGATGCTGACCGCTTTCCGGAAGGTGAAGTCGAAGGCGCTGCATCACGAATCGGCCCGCCAGCGCCGCCGCCAGCGCGCCGCCACGACCCGCCGCAACAGTGGCTCGAAGAGCCGTTGAGCGGGCTTCGGGCCTGGATTGCCGGACTTGCTGACCGAACGTCAGGACCTCTTGCAGGCTGCGCCCGCCCCGGTTGACGAGCAGAGGCCGTCCGGGAATTCCCGACCGGGACAATCGCTGGAAATGCGAGTCGAAATCCTCGGGCTGGAAATCGGGTGGCCAGGGCAAAACGAAGTGTGCCCCGGAATCGCAACGGGAACTCGTTCGAATTCCCGGACGGCCACTGACGAGCAACCGGGGGACGGGCTTCCGGTCTGTTGTGACATGCTCGAGGGTGGCAGCGGTTGCTGTGCAGTGACTGTCCGGGGAGTACGTCCCGAAGGGACTGCATGAGAATAGCCCAGCGATTCATCGCTGGGCTGGAACGGGAATGAAATCGCGAGTCCCGTAGGGACGGCTGAATCCGTTCGCACAAGCGGCGTTTCAGTCGTCCCTACGGGACTGAATCGATTCCGCAGCGCACCCATACCCAGCGATGAATCGCTGGGCTATTCTCGATTGTCCCTACGGGACAGAAGACCGAGCAGCAGGCGGCCAACCAACACCTTGCCGTTGTTGAATCACGGCCAATCACTGAAGGTCGATTCCCGGACGGCCTCTGCTTTGCAACCGGAGGGTGGCCGGGGCAAAACGAAGTGCGCCCCGGAATCGCAACGGGAACTCGTTCGAATTCCCGGACAGCCTCTGACGAGCAACCGGGGCCACCCGCGATTCATTGCGCGCGGTGCTGTAACAACCGCGCGGTTACTTCGCTCAGATTCCCTGTCGCCGGTCATGACCGTGGTGGTCGCCGACCGGATTATTGATTCCTCGCGCCCGCCAATCGCCCTTCAGGCGGGGGCGTCGTTTTACCTCGAAGGGACAGGAAGAATCTGAACCATGAGCGCGAACATGAATAACATTCCGGGATTCTGTGAAGTTTCCGAGAACGAACTCAATGCGGTGGAAGGAGGCATCTGGCCTCTCATCGGCCGCATCGTCCTGACCGTGGCCTTGATGGCAGCACGCCAGGGCTTCTCGCGCGCTTCGCACAACGGCGGCGGCAGCACCGACGGCCCGTCGTGCCCGGTTGAGTAGTTCGCTTCAACGGCGTGGATGAAACGTGAAAAACGTTCTCCATTTCCGATGACGTCCATGGTCCCAGTTTTGAGTTCACAAAACGGCTCAAAGCTGGGGCCATCGCGTCATTGTTCTGCTCGACGCGGATTCGTTGTCCTCCCGGTCAGGCAGATTGCACACGAAATCCCGCTGCAGCCATCCGCACGGCTGTGCGGCGTTCCGGCAGATCCTAACGTCGATCGATGATGACGTATTTGTAGATCAGCCAGAGGACCAGAACGAGCCAGATTCCACCGGCGATGAGGAACGGTATGTTTTCGAGTTCGAACATCGGCGCCTCGCCTCGATCATAGCGTTCCGTGGATCATCGCGCTAAGCTGCGGCTCGACGATGCACCCGAGATCGAGCATTCGCGAGGCGTGCCCTGCCAACGGCGCAGTCTTCGCGCGATCACACGACGCCCTTCGCAGTCTCAGAAAGTGTCCGGGACTTCACACCTGTTCCCGATGCAATTCCGGGGCACACTTCGTTTTGCCCCGGCCACCCGACGCGCCATCACACGACGCCCTTCGCAGTCTCCGGTGGTGTCAACCGAACCGACCGATGCACGCAAGCTGCGCAATCGCGTTCCCGAGCCGTGAGAGATGGTGGCTTGTACAGCATCGAACTGGCATCATTTTCCCGCGGAAGTTATCATTTCCGGCGGAAGCGAAGGGATTCCAGGAGCGGAAGGGGCAGAGGCAGGGGCACCGTTTCGCGGACGCAGGGACGAGCAGACCGCCATGATTGCCGTCGATTCCACGCTGTCGGCCAGACTCTACTGTGCCGTCGATATGCGCGACGTTGAAACCGCGGCCGTCGGCGGCGGGATCGCAGCGGTCTCTTCGACCCGTTCCCCCGCAAAGACCACCTGCAACGAAGACACCGCCGCGCTCATTCCATTCAATGATCGCTGCGCAGTGCTCGCGGTTGCGGACGGGGTTGGCGGCGTTCGCTCGGGTGAGATCGCCGCGTCGATTGCTGTCGAAACATTGAGCGAATCGCTCGCGGCCGCCAACGGGCAGACCGAGTTGCTGCGGACCGCGATTCTCGACGGCATCGAAGCGGCGAACCGCGCAGTGCAGCAGCGGGGCATCGGCAGCGCCACGACGCTCGCGGTCGTTGAAATCCGGGAGCGCGTCGTCAGGCCGTATCATGTCGGCGATTCGATGATTCTTGTTGTCGGGCAGCGCGGGAAAGTGAAGCTGCAGACGGTCTGCCATTCGCCGGTCGGCTTCGCGGTCGAATCGGGATTTCTCGACGAGCGCGAGGCGATGCATCACGAAGACCGGCACCTGATTTCGAATTTCGTCGGCAGCCCGGAGATGCGCATCGAGATCGGCGCGCCGCTGACGATGGCCGCCTGGGATTCGCTGCTGATTGCGAGCGACGGCCTGTTCGACAATCTGCACATTCCGGAAATCGTCGAGCGCATCCGCAAAGGTCCGCTCGATGCCGGAGTGCGCAAGATCGTCAATGACGCGACGGCGCGCATGAAACGCCCCGCGAACGGACGTCCGTCGAAACCGGACGACCTCACGATTGTCGCATTCCGCTCGCCGCCGAAACGGGGACGTTGAGTTCGGCGTTCGGCAGATTCAGTCGGTCTGGCACCCTGTGCCTGAAAATCTCGGCTACTCGGCTCGGGTGCCACCCGCGCGCCGAAACGGGGGCAGGGAATTCCGCGTTCGTCAGTCGTTGACGACCAGCGTGCCGGCGAGCATGTCGTGCAGCGCCTGCCGCTTGCTGGTGAACGGCTGGATGAGATGCCCGACGAACACGACGATCAGGCAGAAGACCGTGATCTGCACGATCAGGTCCCGGTAAAGGAACGCGCTATCCCGATCGGTCCACAACCATCCGTAAAAGATGAAGGTCGGTGCGGCGATGGGAAGCGTCCTTGCAAGCTCTCGCATGACCGCACGAAAGAAATCGATGCCATTGCCTTCCGTATCGGTGACGCGGATCGAGAGCAGGCTTTTCCCGAACGTCGCCTGAGACAGGGAAGAGGTCAATACGGCGTGATAGAGGAACTCGATCACGAATCCGATGACCTGACCGATAATGCTCGCAACTGCGCTCGCGCGGATCTGAGTCGGTTCTCCCTTCATCGCGTTCTGATACGCCGCCAGTCCGATGGTGAGGAGGCATCCGAACGGCAGCATGAGCAGCCAGACGATAATCCCGTCGACGAATGCTGCGAAGAATCGACGGAAGAACCCTGCAGGCCGGCCCGAAGGGTCGGCAGAGGCCCTCTTCCGCGGCATCTTCTTTTTCTTTTCCTCGCGAAGCGGGCGCGCTGCCGGAGCGAATGGCCGGACTTCCGCCGCGTCGTCGAAACTCTCTTCACCGGCGAATGGGTCGTCGCTGAAATCCCAGACGATCTCGTTGTGAAGATCTTCAATGTCGTTGCTCGAAACCGGTTCAACGTCGGGGTTGATCCGATCATTCCTGGGAGCAGCGGGTCGTTGTACCGGCGGACGCTTCTCTGGCCGCCGCTCGACGACGTTTCGTGATTCCGCGGATGTTTCGACCTGCGGAGCCTGGAACAGTGGGGCAGGTGGGATCGTGGTTCGCGAATCGGGTTCAGCGGCGCGATCCTGCTGCGTTCGGTCATCCGCTGCGATTGCGCTGCCGCGCGAGATGGGAGCAAAGCCCGGGTTCGGAGGGGGCTCAACTCGGCCGGCAGACTCCGCCGGCGCCGGAACCGAAGTATTGAAGACCAGACTGTCGATGCGGCTTGCCGGCATCCATTTCGCGAGCCCTTCCTTCCAGACGAGGTCGGTGCTCGAAATCAATCCGGCGGCGGCGCGCGACTGCAGCTCGTGGCTTGTGATCGGCCCGTACTTCTCATTACCGACCTGGTAGTACCACTTCGCGGGGGCCATCGGAACTTTCCGGAGATGCAACGATCGGAATCACCGTCGTTCCATCGTAGCCAGGCCGTGAAGGGGTGGCCAAGAGAAAGTGCGATGCCACTGCCGGCGAGGATAAAAGTCGTCTTGAAGGATGCGTCGCGACGCACGTTTCGAAACTGACCTGCTTGCTCGGGTGGCACCGGTTGTTTCCAACCGGTGCGGGCGCAGCCCGAAAGAGGTCACAG
>JBFWWA010000278.1:0-6584 GCA_050246455.1 Planctomycetaceae bacterium | reverse complement strand
ATTCGTTAATAATTTGGCCGTATGTGCGCCAAACTAAATTGCCCATTTTGACATAGCGGCTCTAGATGCCCCGAAACACATCAAGGCATGAACGAATGGGAAATCGTTGAGATGTGCGTACTGGTGGGGACTGAGACGTCCCGTTTCGAACTCTGAAGTGCAAACCGAATGAACCGGTTTGGAATGGCGAGAGGATCGTTTCGCAAACAGGGTGCCCGCAGGCGACGATGCCGCGCGCTCGTCGCGTTCCGGTCTCGTCGAAGCGGCCTTCGAATCAGACCGCACGTTGAACGAAAACCGTGCGGGGTCGGAGCTTCAGGTCGTCCCGGCGTGAAGCGTTCGAATCTCGAATTTCTTCAGGAGGGATTGCCGCGATTCGTTGCAAAGGGGGATTACGTCCGGGACTTTTGCAGATTCGGGGAGAGCTCTGTAAGTGTTACAGCCGGACGCGTTCTCTGTTTTGAACCCAGCGCCTCGATGGCGCTGCGTGCGTAGTTTCGCTCACTTGACGGAGTTATCATCAGGAACTGCTGGCGATTCTCAGGAACGACGAGGGATTCGATGTCTGGACGAATGCGACGTGACAAGAGCCGCGAATGTTTCGCCCGTGCTGTTCGTACGATACCCGGAGGGGTCAACAGCCCTGCGCGGGCGTTTGGCGCCGTCGGTGGGGAGCCCGTGTTTATCGATCGAGGCGAGGGCCCGCACCTGTTCGATGTCGATGGGAATCAGTACGTCGATTTCGTCGGCTCCTGGGGGCCGCACATTCTGGGACACCGGCATCCCGCAGTTCTCACCGCGATCGAAAAATCGCTCGCGCGCGGCACGAGCTTCGGGGCTCCGACCGAACTCGAAAGTGAGCTCGCGGAAATGGTGGTCGCCGCGGTCCCGTCGATCGAACTCGTGCGCATGGTGAATTCCGGGACCGAAGCGACGATGAGCGCGATCCGGGTCGCCCGCGGGTTTACCGGGCGCGACGTCGTCGTGAAATTTGCGGGATGCTACCACGGCCATGTCGACAGCCTGCTCGTTCAGGCCGGGAGCGGCGCCCTCACTCACGGAAACCCCTCAAGCCCGGGTGTTCCGAAAGGCTCAACGGCCGACACGATCGCGATTGAATTCAACGACCCGGAACGGCTCTCGGACGTGTTCCGCACTCAAGGAGAGAGGATCGCATGCGTGATTCTTGAACCGGTCGTGGGGAACATGGGCGTTGTGCTCCCGGAACCGGGGTTTCTCGAAACTGTACAGGAACTTTGCCGCAAACATGGCGCGCTTCTGATCTTTGACGAAGTGATGACGGGGTTCCGGCTCTCCTACGGGGGAGCGCAGGGCCGGTTCGGAATTACTCCCGATCTGACGACCCTGGGAAAGATTCTTGGGGGGGGAATGCCGGTCGGGGCCTACGGAGGCCGGGCCGACGTCATGAAGTCGGTCTCGCCGGTGGGGCCGGTCTACCAGGCGGGGACGCTGTCGGGGAATCCTCTGGCGATGGCATGCGGAATCGCCACGCTGAAAACGCTTCGCGAGACGAATCCCTATGCGAAACTCGAACAGAGCACGTCACGACTCGCTGCCGGTTTGAGCGAAGCAGCCACGAAGGCCGGCCTGCCGAATCAGGTTGCTTCGATCGGGAGCATGTTCACACTCTTCTTCACCGGTGAAAAAGTGACACGGCTCTCCGTCGCCACGACGAGCGACGTGAAACGGTTCAGCCGTTACTTCTGGGGGATGCTCGATCGCGGGTTCTACCTTCCTTGCAGCCAGTTCGAAGCGAACTTCGTTTCGGCGGCGCATACCGACGCGATGATCGAACACGCGATCCAGTCCGCGCGCGAAGTCTTCGCAGAGCTGGCTGCGGAATGACGGCCTTCTGTGGGACCCAAGCCGACGACTTGCCGTCGGTTCATCAGTGGCAATGCATTGTCACCGGGTGAAGACCTCGTCGGCGCGCGACGACCCGGCGCAACGTATTGCATCCGGTCGCGCATGCGGATCGATCTGCTCGGCCCCCCTTGCCCCCGCCATCTCCCGCGACGGGGAGAGGGGAGAATGAGTTTCCCCGGTACGGGATCTTCAGCGAGGTTTGCCAAGTGTCACTTTGAGTGACACCTTCTTCTCGGCGCGCTGCACGACGACCGTTACTTCGTCACCCGCGGCGAAGTTGCGGAGCGCGAGGTCAAAGTCGTCGAGACCGGTCACCTTTCGTCCCCCGAGTTCGATGATGACATCCCCGGCAAGCAGCCCCCCGAGTGCGGCGGGGCTCTGCGGCGAGACCCCGGAGATTGCATATCCGGACACTTCATTTGCGAAATCGGGAATGCTGCCGAAGTAAGGCCTGCTGCCGGTGCGGGCCTGTGCAGCGGGCTGCTTCACTTCCACGTAGTCGGGACGCTCCGGATTCGTGATCGTCGCGACGACCATCTCCTCGATCAAATCAGTCACACGTTCCATGCCGCTGACGTTGATCTTCTCCCAGTCATCGGAAGGGCGGTGGTAATCGCTGTGAGTCCCCGTGAAAAAGTGCAGCACCGGAATCTTCTGCGCATAAAACGACGATTGATCGCTCGGTCCGAAGCCTTCCGGCTTGGAGAACAGCTTGAACGACCGCGCTTTCGCCTGTTCCTCGAGCAGTGATTTCCACCGTCCGGACGTTCCGGTGCCAAAAACAGTTAGCTTGTCGTCCGTGAGGCGGCCGACCATGTCGAGATTGAACATCGCGACTGTCTTGTCGATCGGAAAGAACGGTTCCTTGACGTAATGCGCTGAGCCGAAGAGTCCCGACTCTTCGCCCGTAAAGGCGATGAAGACGACCCGCCGCGCGAGTTTTCCCTTCGCACTTCGTTCTCCGAACCTGCGCGCGAGCTCGAGCAGGGCGACCGTGCCGGAAGCATTATCGTCAGCGCCGTTGTGAATCTCTTTCGAGCCGGGAGAGAGCGAATTCTCTCCGCCGAGCCCCAGGTGATCATAATGAGCTCCGATCACAATCGTTTCGTCGGCGAGCGGACCTTCTCCTTCGAGAACGCCGACCACGTTGCGGACCTCGCTCCGGTTGATCTTGATCGACGTGGCGCCGCGTACTTTGACGCCGGGAAGTGCCGCACTCTGCGGCTTGAGCTCTTCGTCAATCTTGCTTTCGAGCGCTTCGAGCGTGGTGTGCAGCGACTGACCGAGGAGCTTGTTGCACTGGGCGATCGAGATCTGCATCACCGGCACGGCGCCCTCCTTGCCGCGGCCACCGTATCCGAACGCGAGCAGCGGATCGGGGTCGGCCTTCTTGGCATCGGTTTTGGTGCTGTGCATCCGCGCGACGGCATCCGCCAGCTTTTTCTTCGCTTCCGCCAGCTGCTCCGCGTTGCTTCGGTCGACCTTCGCCCAATCTTCCGCAGCTGCAACGACCGCATCGCGCGATTTTGCAACGAGCGTCCGGTCTTCTTCCGCACTTTTTCGGATCGAGTGAGGATCGTTCACGAAGAGAATTGCAGCAGCGCCTCGAGTCTGGGCGTTCGAAACCTTCGACAGGATGCTCCCCTCACGAGACACGTCCCCGTGCAGAGCGCTGAACGGACCATGCGGATTCGATTGCTGCGGGGCGCGGCGAATGATGAGGGCCACCTTTCCCTTCAGGTCGAGCCCTTCGAATTCCTGGTACTTCTTCTCCGCCGAATCGATGCCGTACCCGCAGAAAACGACTTCGGCTTCGAACGTGCCGGAGCCGCCGAAGGACATGGTCCGGAAGTCGCTGTCGATTTTGAGCTCCGTCACCTTGCTGTCGGCGCTGACGATTGCGAGCGCATTCGGTGTCGAAAGTTCGGACCCTGAAATCATCGCGAACGGCTGGTACCAGCCTTTGCCGGGCTCCTTGAGCCCTGCCTTCTGAAAGGCATCTCGAACGAACTCAGACGCCTTATCGAGCCCCTTCGTCCCGATACCGCGCCCTTCGAGTTCGTCGGCCGCAAGGTAGCGGATGTCCTCGAGCAGCCGGTTCTCCGCAGGAGACGCACCGAGCGTAAAACTCGAACTTACGGCCGCCACCAATAGAACGGCGCCGGCCAGTCCGACGACCATCAGCCGTGAACCAGGACGGGAAACGGACTTCATTCGCTCAATCCTTGGAGAATAGTCGCGGAGGACGATTACTGGGGTGGGGCAACCGCTTGGAATGCTTCGAAACGCGGGCTTCCCGGCTGGATGACTGGCGCGGTGCGGAACCGCGCTCTGCAATTGTATCGCGCATGGGAGGGGGTCGGCCAGTTTGCTAACAGGGCGTGAGAGGGGAGTCATTCCCTGCTCCCCGACACATTCCGCTAGAATGACAGTCCCCGTGACTCGCACCAGGACGCATGAATGACCGATTTCCCTTCGCTCGACTATTCCTTCTTCTCCCCGGAACGGATCCGGCTCGGCTGGGGAAGCCGTCGCGAGGTTGGCACGCTCGCCCGGCCGTTCGGGGAGCGGGCGTACATCATCTGCGGGTCACGGACTCTGGCCGCAAACGGCCTTCTCGACGAATTGAAACAGAACCTCGTGGCGGCCGGCATCGAGGCGGTCCCGCTGGCGACCATCGAACGCGAGCCCGAGGTTGTCGACGTCGATGCAGCCGTCGAGACGCTCCGGCCGATCGTCCGGGGATCCGGGGATCTGGTGATCGCCATCGGGGGGGGCTCGGCCATTGACCTCGCGAAAGCGGTCTCGGCCCTCGCCACGAATCGCGAAGGGGAAACCGTTGCCGACTATCTCGAAGGAGTCGGCAAGGGACTGAAGATCGTCAATCCGCCGCTCCCGGTTCTCGCCATGCCGACAACCGCGGGCACCGGAAGCGAAGCGACGAAGAATGCTGTCATCTCGAACTACAGCCCCCTGTTCAAAAAGAGCCTCCGTTCGGATTTGATGGTGCCGCGCGCAGTGCTGATCGATCCGGAGTTGACGGTCGGCCTGTCGAAAGAAACGACCGCGCATACCGGCATGGATGCAATCACGCAGCTCGTTGAAAGTTTCATTTCCAAACGGGCGAAGCCGATTCCCCGCGCGCTCTGTCTGCAGGGACTCGAAATGGCTCTGCCGTCGCTTGCGGAAGCGTGCGAGAATCCGACTTCCCGCTCTGCACGCGAGAAAATGGCGCACGCGGCACTCCTCTCCGGAATTGCGCTCGCGAATTCGGGGCTCGGCATGGCTCACGGCGTGGCGGCAGCACTCGGCGTCCATTGCGGTGTCCCGCACGGACTCGCCTGCGCGGTAGTGCTCCCGGCGACACTCCGCGCGAACCGGGAAGTGAGTCGAGAAGATCTGGCAACCTTGAGCTGCCTCGTTCCTGCCGACGCTCCTTTTGCGTTTGATCCGACGACCATCGACGGCAGTGCGGACGCATTCATCCGGTTCATTGAGGCACTCGGCCGGCAGATCGGTATTCCGTCGCGGCTATCGGAAATGGGTGTGCGAGCGGATCATATTCCGGCGCTCGTCAAAGCCTCTCGCGGCAACAGCATGGACGGCAACCCGCGCGAGATCAGCGACGGGGAGCTGACGGCAATTCTGACGGGAATGCTTTGATTCGCGGTGATTCCACCGCAGTCAAGTTCTCTATTCCGCGAGCCGTCTCGACAGGTCTTTGAAGGTGGTCACTTGCTCCAGTTTCATTGCCGTCATGAAGAGCTGGGGCACGAACCACGACAACACAATCATCAAGACCTGCAGCAGGCCAAGCACTGTGAGGACCACGATCGCGCCGGCGCCGCTGAAAGCGTTGACTATCGCAAACAGGCACATGCAGAAGAACAGCGCGGCAAACGTCGCGTCGTCCGTATAGACGAAAGTTGGCATAGAGCCGGGAGCGAGACGAGAGATCGGCCCGACAAACAACTGGGAATGCTTCTGCAAGAATGGCCCAACCGCTGCGGAGGGATAGATTGTATCAGGGTCCGCCCCGTCGGCGACCAGCAGAGATCGAATGGTGAGAAACACTCCGCCGGCACGACATGAGACCCCCGCGATTTCGAGCGGACGGATGAGAGGCTCGCTGATTCGTTGCGCCAGAAACCGGCAGAGCTCGTCGACAGTTCTCGCATTCTGCGGAGTCAGAACGGTGCTCCACTCCTCCAGGCTGCAATCGATTCGAAACTCTTTGTTGTAGCCTCGGGCCAATTGTTCCCACGGGACGAGATCGAGATGGTACCGAAACTGCGCGATCGTTGTTTCACCCGTCAGTTCGAAATCGCAGTCAGTCTCGCCCGCTGCAATCGACTGCCGCGTCCAATCCTGCATTACACGAAGCACGAAGTCCGGCGTGGCGGGGACTTCATCGACAGGATAATAGTAGTGCATAAGGCGCTCCGCCGGCGAACTGTTCCGATCAAGTCGATCTAATTCGTTTTCGGATCCTTACGAGGCATTTCCTCCGGGCGGCGACGTTCGGGAATGGGTGGAATCTTCTCCGTCAGCTCGTTGATTTTTCCCGGCTGTTTGGTGAGACGGAACGCGTCGTACAATTCTCCGGTCGCCGTGCGGGCTTCGTAGCGGAGAGTCGAGCCGTCGATCGAGATGATCTGGTAGAGCTGCGTATCTTCAGCGGCTCGCGTCATTTCCTG
>JBFWWA010000277.1:0-6598 GCA_050246455.1 Planctomycetaceae bacterium | reverse complement strand
ATGCCGTCGAACTCATGGTCACGGACGGTTCGATGCCTTGCCAGCGTCGAATCGGTAACACCGAACATGTCTGCGAGCTGATGACGCAGCGCGAGGACCTCTTCACTTTCCGGCTCAGCGGCCTCCTCGACGTTTCCGGCCGCAATGCTCACAAGCTTCTCGGTGGCTTCAATCGTGGCGAGCGACTGGTGTTCTTCCATCGACTGTGCGGACGGAAGCTGGAGCACGCGGTCCGTCAGCTCGAGCTGCTGCCTTTTCAGTTCCGCTTCAAGCTCCGCCAGGCGCCGAGCCTCAGTTTCAATACGCCCCTTCTGCACCTCAATGCGCTCCGAAGATTCCAGCAGCTCGGCACGCTGTGCTTCCAGCTCATCACTCTGCCGTGCGAGCTGATCGGCACGCGCATCGAGTGTGGCCGCCATCTCTGCGAGCTCCTGCTGGTGGGCGTCCAGTTCACGGGTGCGCCCTTCGAGCTCGTCATTCGCCGTCGCCAGGTTGTGGGCGCGCACATCGAGCGATGCCTTGAGCTCCGCGAGCTGGCTCCGTTCTTGTTCGACAGAGCTTGCGTCGAATGTTCGCGCGGTTTCGGCCAGGCGCCGTTCCTCGGAAAATTCCCGGCCAGCGCTGCCGCTCAAGCTCCTTGACCATCGATACAGATAGAACCCGGCCCCGAGCAGGACCAGGAACGTCAACATGTTGAGAATCGTCCAGAACGAAACTCCGGAGGACGCTTCAACCGGCGGTTCGTTTTGAACAGTGAGCACTTCCGCCGGTTCAACGGTGGAAACACCAGGTTGTACCGGCACAGCTTCTTCGGTCGAACTTTGCGTTGCTTCCTGAGGGGATGTTTCCGTTGCGGCGGTTTCGGGAATCATTTGTTCAATAGGCGATGTGGGGGCCGCGGGAGCCTCGAACGTCAGGGGAAACTTGGCGACGGAAGTGCTTCCGGCGGCGTCAGTGACCTGGAACTCGGCGACGAAACCGCCGATCGGCAGGCCATCGAGCGCGCTCTGAATGGCTGCGGAATCGCGGACGGCGACCTCTCCCGTATCGGGCTCGACGGTGAAGAAGCGCTCCGTGATCTCCTCGGGGATTGAGAATTGCAGTCGATCTCCCGCATCGGGATCCGTGGCGGAGAGTTTTCCGAAGATCGTGCCAGTCGGGACATCGGTCCGCACCGTCCAGGTCTGATGCGTCAGCACCGGAGGCTCGTTGACGTTCGTGAGCTCGATGGAGATCACCGATTTCGAGACTTTCTCCAGCATTTTCGCAACGGTCGCATCATCAGCGCCGGAACGCTTCAGCTGGGCCGCAAAGCTTTTTCGGAGGTCGTCTTCCTGATTCGCGGTCGTCTTCGTTTCAATTCCAAGCTGGAATCTGGGATGCGTCTCGAAGTCGAGCGGAGCACCGTTCTTCACCGAGAGGCGCCCCGACTGCGGGTCGATCGAGAACACATCTCCGTCGTTGCCTGAAACGATGGCATAGGTCTGCTTCCCGCCCCGGTCGGTATTGGACGGACTCACAAAGCCGATGTCCGTACCTGCAGCCGAGTTTTCCGGGATCCGGAGAACGGTGGTATCCGGAGAAACACCGACCGGAATCTGGGCGACGACCGCCGTACGTGCGGGTACGGCATCTCCCGGGTCATTGGAAGTCACCTGTGCGACGAGAAAGGCAGCCAGCAAGTAGATTGTGTTCACGGCACTCGATCCTGAAATAAAACGAGGCATCCAGCGTTCCCTAGAGCCTACTGCGCAGGATTGACGCGAACGAAATGCTGCCGTTGTTCACCCCAATGAGGCGGCGAGTCGGGTCGGGGTTATTCATTAAGCCGCCCGCAGGGAATTGGTAAACCTTACGGGCGTTGACGAATGTATCCCCCCGCAAAGTCGTTAAAGACAGCACGCTGCAAAAATCGCGTTCAATAGTTGCGTGCGACACAGTCCGTTCCTGCGGGACAACCGACGCCGCGCGGGGCCATCTGAGCGGGATTCTCCGATTCTTTCGTGAGATGCGGACGGCCTGAACCGATTTTCAGAGCTACGACGCTTGAAATCCTTATTCACGGATTGCCGAAGGATTCGAGCAGTGCGGTGCCATCGATCCTTCCGCGACGGAGTGCTGTCTGATGTCGAAACGACAAGTAACCGCGATCGTGACATTGGCGGGTTTGATGGACCTCTGCCTGGCCGGCGGTTGTCACCTGCCGGATCGCGTTCGTCATCGGGCAGATTGCGACGCCGGCTACGCACGCGTCTCTGAACTCGCGCCTGCAGCGCCGATTGCGGATGCCAACACGATGCCCCCCGCGGACGAGCCGATCTCCGCTCCGGCACTACCATCAGACGAGATGCCCGAGGTTGTCGACGACCTGGCGCCGTCGAAAGTCGACGCACCTGCGGAAACGCCGGACCGCGATCCGATCGTCGTCGACAAGCCGGAAGAGATCGAACTGAAGTCGCCCTCCGATCTCGAGCTCGAGAAGGCCGGGCCGAAGGTCTCGAAAACCGAAGAGCCGATGCCGGAAGAGCCGCAGCTTGAGTCGGTCCCTCAGAAGCCCGCGGAGACGTCGACCGAAGCTCCGGAAGTCGCTGAAAAGAACTTCTCGAAGGAAGGAATCGCCGCGCTCAAGAAAGCGGGAGCGGTCATCAAGTTCGACAAGAGCTGGGATCCGTTCAACGACAGCGAGTCGCCGGAGACGGTCATCGGTGTTGATCTCTCGAACGCCCAGTTCGGCGATTCGGACATCGAACATCTCAGTGGAATGAAGAACCTCCGCGAACTCGACCTCAGCGGCACACAGATCGGCGATGCGTCGATCGAGTCGATCATCGAGCTCGGAAGCCTCGAACTCCTCTGGTTGAACGGAACAAAAATCAGCGACGAGGGTTTGAAAGAGCTGACCCGTCTTTCCGGTCTTAAGTCGCTCGGATTGGCGAACACTTCGATCGGAAACAACGGAATCAGGCACCTGGCGGCGCTGAAGAACATGGAATACCTGTTGCTCGCGCATAGCCGCGTGACCGACAACGGCCTGGAGCACATTCGCGGCCTTTCCCAGCTCAAGGGCCTGAGTCTGATGGGGACCGAGGTGACGGAAGACGGCGTAAAGAAACTTCGCGAAGCGCTCCCGAACTGTCAGGTGGTTCTCGATCCGAAGATCGAGCAGGGGGCGGGGGCTCTGAAATTCTTCCGCAAGCGTCCTTTCGTGAAGCTTCCGCAAATCATGGCGGCGACACGCGTCACGCGGGAATCGAAAACACTTCCCATTCCGCAGCCGCACGCTGTCCACGGCGGATTCAACACAACGGAAAGTATCGACGGTGGATCGCTCACTGCGAACCTGCAGAATGCTCGTTCGCTGCACGCGGAAGGTCAGACGCTGGCCGCGGTCGAGCGCTGGTCCGAGGCCGCGGAGATTCTGGCAAAAGCTGTGAAGCTCGCACCGGAAGATACACACATTCATTACCACCTGGCGGTTGCCCTGGCGCGTTCAGGGAATGCGGAAGGGGCTCTGCCGCACTTCCTGCGGAGCGTCGGAGAAGCGGAAGCGCATTACAACCTCGGCGTGATCCTGTACGAAGAAGGAAAGCTGGAAGCGAGCGAACTCCAGCTCGTGCAGGCGCTCCGCCTCAATCCGCGTCTGGACGTCGCCCAGCAGCAGCTCGACGATGTCCGACTCGAATTGAAGGCGACGCGCAGCGTCGGGCGCGTCACCATCCGCTCGGCTTCACGCTAGGTCGACGTCAAAGTGGAAAGCGGACGGCGGGTCTATGCCGCCGTCTCCTGCAGCAGCGCCGAGGAGATGTCGACTTCGGCGATCGAAGGGACGATCTTGTCGGGGCGATACGCGAAGCGGACGAGATCCGATTCCTTCGTCCCGCCGGAGAGGACGAGAATCGACCGGTAGCCCATCTGCACGCCGCCGAGGATGTCCGTTTCCATCGTGTCGCCGATGATCGTCGTTTCCGCGGCGGTCAGACCGAGTTCCTTGCGTGCGGTTCGCATCATGATGGGGCTCGGCTTGCCGACGCTGAAGGCCTGCTTGCCGGTCGCCGATTCGAGCATGGCGACATACGCTCCGCAGCCCGGCCTCAGCCCCTGATGCGTCGGGCAGTTCGGATCGAGATTCGTGGCGATCAGCTTCGCTCCCCGTTCGATCATGCGGACTGCCGTTTCGATCATTTCGTAATTCAACGAGCGGCCTTCGCCGACGACGACGTAGTCGGGGTCGTGATCGACGATCGAATAGCCGTTTTGATGCAGGGCGTTGAGCAGGCCTCCTTCACCGATGACATACGCCGTGCCGTTGGGCTTCTGCTGGGCGAGAAAGCGAGCCGTCGCCATCGCACAGGTGAACACATGCCGCTCTTCGACTCGAATTCCCATTCTGCGCAGCTTCGTCGCGACGTCGCGTCGCGTGCGCTGGCTGTTGTTTGTGAGAAACAGAAACGGAACATCGTGTTCCAGAAGCTGAGAAATAAATCGATCTGCACCGGGGATCAGCTCGGAACCCCGGTAAATCACTCCATCCATGTCGATCAGAAACCCGCGAGACATACCAGGACCTCATGTTCAGCGAAATTGACGTTATATCGTGCATCGACGGGCATCCATGCGCCGCCGGGCGTGCTGCGTTTCGAGATTCGAATTCATTCTCCTGCCGAATCGTCTCGAATCGTAGCTGCCATCGCTTAAGGTTTCGTGAGTGCACCGCGAGTTCCTTGCGAAATGCGAACTGAGACAGACACGCGAAACGAATAAAGCAATCGCCATGCCAGCAGCGTCTCGCGGGAGTCGGGCCGGCTGCGGGCGGACTCTCCGAGCGAGACCTAAGATTCGTGGAGTTCGGCGCAAGTTCCGACTTGAGCGTCAGATCCGCCGGAGCGATTCTGAAGTTAGGTTCAGACAGGGAATTCGAACCGAAGCGGCTGTGCGCGCGGATGTTAAGAGGAAGGGCGCGGCAATGCTGCGGGCTTAATTGGCAGGCTCGGACTTCACAGCGGCCGGTTTTTCCGGTTCGGCTTCGCTGGGACTGAGCAGTCCGTCACGATCGGAATCGAGCCTGTCGAATGCGGCGCGCGGGCCGAGAAACTCCTTCCACGAAACGTCACCGTCGAAATTGCGGTCCATCCGCTGGAACCACTCCGGACCGGCGTCGCGCGAGACCGACGTTCCTCCGGTTCGCTGCTGCGGCATCATCATCGCCATATTTCGTTCGGTGGCAGGCCGCTTCACCTCTGCCGATACGTTCACACGCGTCGTCAGTTCACTGAAGGTGATGCGTCCATCCTTGTCGCCGTCGACGGACAGGAGAACGGCAACAGCCGAATTGAGTTCGCGCGGGCTTAAACGGCGATCGGCACGCGTGTCGAGCACGTCGAACAACGAGCGGCTTTCGTCGGAGACCGAGAGCAGCACCTGATTCATCGGCGTCACCCCTTGCCGGCCGAGAAAGTTCGTGACTTCCGCCAGCACGATCTGCTTGTCCGAATCGGCGTCGACGGAAGCGAAATCGGCTTCGGGAAGTCCGAGCGATTCGAATTCCTTCGCGTCGAGATAGTTGTTCTTGTCACGGTCGACGATGCGAAAGCGGACGGTAAAGAAGCTGCTGCGGTCGCCGGTGGCGCCGCGCGTGCGCTTCGCCGTGAAGTTCATCTGGAAGCCGCTCAGCTCCAGGTTTGCGGAATCCGAACTCGCTTGCGTCGACTTGAGGTTCGACGTTGCGTCGGCGATCTTCGCAGCGGCAACGGGCCGGCTTCGTTCTCGTTCAAACAGGTGGATTGTCAGCTCGGCTTCCGGAACAGCCGTGCCGATGAACTTCGTGATCTCGCTGATGTCGAGTCCGCCGTCCGCGTTGCCGTCATGAGGCGCGAGGGTATTTGGGGAAAGCCCGAGCTCGTGAAAATCAAGTCGGTTGTCGCGAGCCGTTCCCTGCATCCCGTCGTATTTTCGGACAAGCTCCTCGGCGAGAAGCTCGGGCGTTGCGTTCGCTCCGACGATGACCAGCGATTTAAGTCGCGGTGCGGAATCGCCCGTTCCAAGCTTTCGGTTTTCGGCGTCCGCTTCAAGCTCTTCCTCGCTCACTGTTTCATCGTTGTCGGCATCGAGCCGCGCAAGCGCTGCGCGGGCCGCTTTCAGCTCTTCGGAAGTCAGCGCGCCGTCGTGATTGGAATCGAGAATGTCGAAGAGCTGCTTCGTCCCCAGGTTCTTCGGCTTCGGATCGTCGAACGCAATCGAGGAACCGATCCGACCGTCTACATACTGACGGAACTCGTCCGGGGTTGCTTTTCCGTCGGCGGGGGACGTGTCGATCCGTTTCCAGTTGTCTTTGACTGCCTCGACCGGCTTGTCGCCATCCCCTTTTTCGAGGGAAGCTTCCGATTCTTTCTCGTCGATCGCCCCGTCTTTGTTGCGGTCCAGTTGCGAGAACCAGCTGTTGGAGAATCTTGCCCTGTAAGTCTCCAGCCCCTCGTTGTCGACGCGGAGCTCGAATCGCAAAAACACCGGTCGCGTGGGAGCGAGCAGCACCGCTTTCAGTGTGGCATCCGATTCGGGAGTCTCCGCGCGTACGGCGGTCGACAGCGGCGGGACGCAACCG
>JBFWWA010000276.1:0-6599 GCA_050246455.1 Planctomycetaceae bacterium | reverse complement strand
TATCTGACCGACAACGGAATTCACTACACGGAACGAGGGTACAAAGCGGCCGCGGACGAGATCCGAAAGACTCTCCAACTGCCGGCCGGCTCTTCGAAAGCTGCCGATGAGAAGATCGTCAAGGCCTTGGGTGAAGCGATCATCGAGAAGAACTTCCTCTACTTCCAGAACTGGCGGCCGCAGAACGTCACCTACTTATTCCTGTTCCGTAAGCATGAGCAGGGGAACAACGCCGGCGAAATCGAGGAGTTCCAGAAGCTCGTCGAACAACAGGAAAAGAAGATCGCCGAAATCCGCAAACAACTCGCCGCATCTCCGACGGCGGACGCCACGAAGGGCAAATAACCGATGCGCTCGTCCAATGGTTTGCAGTCCAAGGTCCAAGGTCCAATGCCCAACGTCTTCCGAAGCGAGATGCCGATTCGCGAATTCGCAACTCGCAATTCGCAATTCGCAATTGGCGTCCGCTCGAAGGTTCTGGCGGCAGTGGCGCTGTTGTTGGTGCTTGTGCAGCCAGCCCTCGCGCAGCGCGATCTCAAAGACATTCCCGTTCCCGACGCGGAAGAAGAGCGAAAGTCGTTTCGCGTCGCCGACGGCTTCCAGGTAAACCTCTTCGCCTCCGATCCGAAGATCGCCAAGCCGATCCAGATGAACTTCGGCCCCGACGGCCGTCTCTGGATCGCGAGCTCGGAGGTTTATCCGCACATTGCACCGGGACAGAAGGCGAACGACAAGATCCTTGTCGTCGAGGACGCCGATGGCGATGGAGTTGCGGAAAAGACGACCGTTTTTGCAGAGGGATTGTTCATTCCCACCGGGGTGCTTCCCGGCGACGGCGGCGTCTACGTCGCCAACAGTACCGAGCTATTGCATTTCAAAGACACCGATGGCGACGGCAAAGCCGATTCCAAACGCGTCGTGCTTTCGGGCTTCGGAACCGAAGATACCCACCACATGCTGCACACGCTGCGGTGGGGGTCCGAAGGTTTCCTCTACATGAACCAGTCGATTTACATCCACACGCACATCGAAACTCCTTATGGCGTGAAAAGGCTTGGCGGCGGCGGCATCTGGTGGTTCCGTCCCGATAACCTGAAAATGGATGTCTTCATGCGCGGCCTCGTTAACCCGTGGGGACATCAACTCGATCACTTCGGCCAGTCATTCGCAACCGACGGAGCCGGGGGCGAAGGAATCAACCATGTCGTCACCGGTGCGTATTATTTCACGGCCGTTGGTGCGTCTCGAATTCTCCACGGCCTCAACCCCGGCAGTCCGAAGTATTGCGGACTCGAAATTGTCAGCGGACAGCATCTACCGGATGACTGGCAGGGGAATCTGATCACGAACGATTTTCGCGGGCATCGTGTCTGCCGATTCCGGCTCGACGATGACGGCTCGGGTTTCGTATCGCGGCAGGAGAAAAACCTGATCGAAACGGAGCATGGTGCATTTCGGCCGATCGACGTCTCGATGGGTTCCGATGGCGCGATCTACATCGCCGACTGGTACAACCCGATCATCCAGCATGGCGAAGTCGACTTCCGCGACCCGCGCCGCGATCACACGCACGGTCGCATCTGGCGCGTCACCCACAAGGCGCGTCCTGTTGTCCCGAATCCGAAACTTCCGGAAGCATCGACGCGCACTCTGCTCGATCAGCTTCAATCACCCGAAGGATGGACCCGTCGCAACGCCGCTCAGGTACTTCGCGAGAGCGGCAAGGAAAAGGTCCTGCCGGAACTGCGCCGCTGGGTCGCAGAAATCGATGCAAAACGGGATGACGCGGACCAGTTCCGTCTGTCCGCTCTCTGGATTTATCAGGCGCTCGATGTCGTCGAGCCACGACTCCTCGCTGCGCTGCTCGAATCGAACGATTTCCGCATTCGCGCCGCCGCCACTCGAGTCATCCAGTACTGGAAAGACCGTCTCGACGCGCCGCTCGATCTGCTGGCCGCTCGCATCAGGGATGAGCATCCGCGCGTCCGGCTCGAAGCGGTGAGGGCGCTTGCCGGCATACCGGAAGTCCGCTCGGCCGAACTCGCACTTTCCGCGCTCGATCAGAAGATCGACGTCAATCTCGAATACGCCCTCTGGCTTGCGTCGCGGGAGCTTGCGCCACAGTGGCTGCCGGGGGTCGCGTCGGGAGAACTCGATTTCAGCGGTAACGTGCTGCGCCAGATTTTTGCACTCGAATCGCTCGGAACTCCCGAATCGGTCCCGCCGCTCGTTCGACTGCTGACGGCAGGGAAAGTCTCGGCCGACCAGATGCCGCGGGTGCTGGCCGTTGTTGCGTCTCTCGGCGGGACTGCGGAACTGCGGCTCGTGTTTGACGCCGCAACTCGTGCGGACAACAAGGTTCCGCCGGAGGTTCGCCGCGCGCTCTGGTCTTCCATGGCGGAAGCCGGGCGGAAGCGGAACGTTCGACCCGACGGAGACCTTTCGGCCATCGGACCGATTCTGAATGGCGATGACGCCGAGCTGAAGCGGTTTGCAGCGTCTTGTGCCGGGTTCTGGAAGCTTGAGGAATTGCGCGCGCAACTGGGGGACCTTGCAGGGAACGCTTCGGTCGATGATGAAATTCGCGCCGCGGCGATGGAAGGTCTGGTTTCTCTCGGAGGGGAGGAGACTCGAAGGCTGCTCGAACGACTCGCTGCTCCGAAGCAGTCACGCATCACCCGTCTGCAAGCGACCTCGGCGCTCGCAAGTCTTGATCTTTCGGCAGCAGCGGTTCCCGCGGTGGTGCTCCTGAAAGAGAGCAACGACAGCGCTGGAAACGAGGGGCCGGATGCACTCTTCGCCGCATTTGTCGAACGGAAGGGGGGGCCGGAAGCGCTCGCCGCCGCGCTCGACAAACAGTCGATTCCTCCCGACGTTGCGAAGCGCGGCACACGCATCGTGAGCAGCTCGGGGCGCGAATATCCCGCACTTCACACGGCACTCATTACAGCCGGCGGAATTACCGGCGGACCGAGAATTCTGACCGCGGAAGAAATGAAGTCGCTCGTTGCTCTTGTGAAAGAGCAGGGAAGCGCTGAGCGGGGTGAAGCGATTTTCCGCCGCGGGGATTTATCGTGTTTCAAGTGTCATTCGATCGGAGGAGTCGGCGGCGTCGTCGGGCCGGACCTGCTCAGTATTGGAACGAGTGCCCAGGTCGATTACTTGATCGACTCGCTGCTACAGCCGAATAAACACGTTAAGGAGAACTATCACACGCTCGTCATACAGACTGACGAAGGCAAAGTGCTCACCGGGATCAAGGTCCGGCAGACGGACTCCGAACTCGTGCTGCGCGACGTCGAGGATCGCGAAGTCTCCGTGCCGCTCGGGTCAATCGAGGAGCAGACGAACGGGGCATCGATCATGCCCGCCGGACTGACCGATAAGCTGACTGAGCGCGAACTGCTGGACCTCGTTCGATTCCTTTCGGAACTCGGCAAGCCGGGACCCTACGCAGTCGGTACGGCGCGAGTCATCCGTCGCTGGCAAATGCTCACTCCGACCCGTGAAGCGGGGGACCGCATTCGCTCAACGAGCTTTGCAACGGCCGCGTCGGATTTCCCCGAATTCGTTTGGGCGCCCGCTTACGCCAGTGTGGCCGGAAATCTTTCGACGGACGTCCTGGCAGGACTGCGTGCCACCTACGCGCAGAAGCCGGGTGATCGGAACACCGCGTTCCTGAGATGCGAATTGCGCGCAACATCCGCCGGAAACTGCCGGCTCAAGTTCAATTCGACGGCAGGGCTTCAACTCTGGAACGGCACGACGCCGGTTGCCGTAACCGATGAAATTCTGCTGCCGATCTCTGAAGGGACCTGCCGCCTCACGCTATCCGTAAATCTCGATGAGCGGAGCGAGCCGATTCGGTTGGAAGTTCTCGACGGCCCGTCACCCGCCGCGAACGTGCAGATCGTCGGTGGGAAGTGAGGGTCAGGTTCAGGAGACTGGTTTCAGGGGTCGGGAAGATGTCCCCGGCTGTCAACGTGTCGTCGGGTGATCGGCGTTCAACCGCCGATGACGCACCGCAGGCGGTCATCCCGATTCTGTGTTTCCTGAAACCTGAGTTCTGAGGCCGGACCCCTACCCAAACAAAGAACCCCTCGACCGGATGGGAGTCGAGGGGTCCGATGGCTGTCCGGATTGACCGCTCTCGCAGTCTCCCCGGCTTATGCGAACCGTTCAGAAGGGAACGGAATACGACTACTTCTTCTCGCCTTCCGGTGCCTTGGCCGGAGCAGCCGGAGCAGCAGCGGGCTTCTTCTCTTCCTTCTTGGCTTCGCCGCAACCGATGAGGGCAGCGCTGACGCACAACGTCATGAACATCGCAAAAAACTTGTTCATTTCAAATTTCCTCTACGCAATGACTGTTCCATTCAACACTCAGTTGTGCCCCGACAACAGGGCGACCCCCGGTTGATGGGGGCTATTCCAACAATTCGGATGCGCCCCGGCAACTGTATATTCCCCGATTTGGAAAATTCTTTGCGAAGATTTCAGCAGGGAGTATCGTCGATCAGCCGGCGACAGCCTTTCCCCAAAGATCAGCTGGCAGGAACGGAAACCCTGGCCGATCGGTACCGCGCGATCCATCGCTGCGCGTTGATCGATCGTTGACCGTTCCGGTTACGCAAGCTGGAGAAATGAGCGGCGCGATCGCAACGTGCGCGGCGTCAGGCACTTGTGCCGTTCCGGCGCCGCTTCATCGACGGCACTCTGCGTCAATGCGCCGTCAGTTCGGGATCCCGGCAACCGGCAACTCGAGTCGGATGGTCGCGGCCGCGGGAGCGGGCGAACCCTTCCGTGCGACCTTCAAGAATCCGCTGATCGCGACAATGCCGAACGCCAGCAGAATGGTCACCATCAGCCATTTCTTCCGCGCCTGACGCAGCCCTTCAAACGCTGCGGAACGACCTGCGAGTGCGGAAGCCAGGAAGAAGACGGCGATGGCAAGCAGCATCTTGATGCCCATCAGAGCGTGATAAAGGCCGTCCCCCTTGTGCAGCGGAATCTGTCGCATGTAGTTGAAGACGCCGGTGATCAGGAGAAGTCCGATACCGGCATGAAGAAACTTCCGCCAGCGCCCCATGATCCGCTCGCGCAGGGCGGCGTGGTCTGCCTCCGGCATCGGCTCGGCGGCCGGGATCAGCACGAAGCGCATAAAAACACTTCCGCCCAGAAGCACGATCGCCATTCCGACATGAAACCAGCGCGAAACGACCTCGACCGCGGTCAGCCCTTCCATTTCAATCTCCGTTGGCGCGACGTCGGCGTGCAAGGACGACATTGAATGCGAAATGTTCCCGTTCCGCCGACGTCATCATGATAGCGACCCTCACTCCGCGAATACAGCAAGGGGACAACTCGACCGATGAGGGCGAGTTCGAGAGCGGCGTGGACGGATCTCGATCGCACGGTGCGCGCTGTTCGACTCCGATAATGGAATCGGAGGCGATGGCTCGGCGAGTTACTCGACACCGGGGAGGCGATATTCCGCCGGGATGGAATTCGTCGCCTCGGCGGCCTCCTGAACCAGTCTGCGGTTCTTACGTTCCTGCGCGAGGTGGTGCGGCAGGAGCTGGCTGCGATACGTGCGAAGTGGCCGGACGATCGACTTTTCGAGGTAGGCACATCGCGTCTCGCAGTCGTTGCGAGATACCTCCGCCTCTTCGCACAGCGAGCGCATCGCGTCGAATGAGCGTTCAAGCGCCGAAATACTCTTTTCAATATCGATCAGCACGACTCGCGATGCCTTCGGTTCGACCGCGCCACGTGTCTCCCAGCGCGTCTTCAGGATCTGAAGCAGACTGTTGAGATGATCGTAGCGTTCCGTCGGGTCGGGGCAGGCTTCGGGATAGTCGATGAGCAACTCGACGGCGCCGACGACGTCGCGGACCGATCGGTCGCGCGGGTCGCTGTAATTGATGGCGTACAGAGAATGCCCGAGCTCCGCACTGTGATCGGTTCCTTTAACGCGTGCATAGAGAGCCGCGACTTCGTTGTGCAGATAGTAGCTGACCAGCGGATCGTACGGCGCTTCGAATTCAACGATTGCATCAATGTCGGCAATGGACGGCTGCGCCTGGCGTGCCGCCTTCCCGAGCGCCGTGAGATAATCAATGCGCCTCTGGTCGTCGGGATGGTTCTTCCGATCGAAGAGCTGGTGATTCACCTGCTCGATGATGGAACGGGGTTTGTCTTCCAGCGTGGTGCGGACCGCCTTTCGGTAGGCCCACGGCTGGTCGGGGTATTTCGTCATCAGGTTATGCCGCGCTGTGACGTCTGCCAGTCTGCGGAGAACGTCGGGATCGTTATCGGGAATGGTGTCCCAGGCCACGAGTCTGGAGGCATGCGGCGAAATGGCGGTGTAGAGTTCCTGGCTCTTAAGTCCCCATCGCATCACTTCCTGCGGAACGGTAAAGGCGAAATGTCCGTTTGTTGCCGTATTCACGACGGCATCTGCTGCGAACTTCGCGAGTGCCTCATGCGGAAATGCGGTGATGTTCAGCGGAACGGTCCAGTCCCAGCCGATTTGACTCAGAACCCGCTTCATCTGGGCCGACTGGAGCCGCTTGAGCGTGTCCTGCCGGACGATTCCCTGC
>JBFWWA010000275.1:0-6611 GCA_050246455.1 Planctomycetaceae bacterium | reverse complement strand
GTGGCTGGGCCGAATACATTCGCGTGCCGGCAGAGTGGGTCATCCCGATGCCGGCCGGGATGACGGCCGAGGAGTCGATGCGCTACGGCACGGCGGGATTTACTGCGGCCCTCTCCGTCGCGCGCCTGCGCGAACACGAAGTGTTTCCCGAATCGGGCGAAGTCGTCGTCACCGGCGCGACCGGCGGCGTGGGGTCGATCGCCGTCAAGATGCTCGCGAAACTCGGCTACAACGTCGCGGCGGTCACCGGCAAGAAAGATCGGCACGCCTGGCTGCGCGAACTCGGCGCGAAGTCGATCATCGAGCGCAGCGAAGTCGATATCGTCGGCGGCAATCCATTACTGACTGCGCGATGGACCGGCGCGGTCGATACTGTCGGCGGGAACACCCTCGCGACGCTACTGCGCACCACGAAGATCGGCGGTTGCGTCACCGCGTGCGGACTCGTCGGCGGCGCGGATCTCAGCCTGACGGTTTACCCGTTCATCCTGCGCGGCGTGGCGCTCGCGGGAATCGACACCGCCTGGTATCCGCGCAACAAGAGACTCGACATCTGGAAGCACATCGAGACCGACTGGCGCGTGCCGGGACTCGACGCGATCTCAAAAACGATCGGGCTTGCTGAGGTCGATCCGCATGTTCGCGAGATTCTCGCCGGCCGCATCGCGGGGCGCACGGTGGTGCGGATTTCGGAGTGAGAGTCACCACGGAGACACGGCGAGCACGGAGGAGAAAACTAACAAATAAGGAATCCAGGAAGCCAGAAAAAAGTCTGGTAGGGTGCGTCGTGGTGCACTTCATTTTGCGCGCATTCGAAGACCGATGCGTCGCGACGCACCCTACGGAACTTGTGACAATTGGGAAGAATCGAGTTGATAATCTACTCGACATCGGACTTGCGAATATCCGGTTGAACATCGTGCAGCGAAGTGGGAGCCAACTGTGTCCAATGTATTCATCTCATATCGCCGTTCAGACAGCCAAGATGTTGCAGGACGAATTTACGATCGATTGATCGCTTGCTTTACGCCAAGAGCAATCTTCAAGGACGTCGTTGATTCAGCGGCAGACAGCCTTCCACTTGGAATCTTGTTTCGGGAATTCATCGTCCGCGCAATTGACGAATCGGAGGCCGTGCTCGTGTTGATCGGCCCGACTTGGGTAAGTTGCAAAGACAGCTCTGGTGGCCGACGCCTTGAAAGCAATGATGATGTTGTTCGTTTAGAAGTTGAAACAGCGCTTCGTCGGAACCGACCCACAATCCCCGTTGTCGTCTCAAACGCACAATTCCCACGAGTCTCTGAGCTTCCTGAATCAATCAAGGAGCTCGCAGCTCGAAGTGGCCAGTCTGTGAGGCCAGATCCCGATTTTGAGCACGACATGAAGCGACTCATTGAGAGCCTGGAAGGAATTGCTGGCATCCAACGGACACCCCCTGCCAACCAGCAGGCGCCGAACCGCGAGATTCTGGAACGACTGATGGAGATGGTCAAAGGATGGCATAGCGAAGTCATCGACACTTCAGCGCAACTGCAAGCCGCGGATGGTACGGCAGAAGCACAACGAATTCTGTTTCGATATCTGAATACTCGCAATTTTTTGGCCCAACTCGAAGCTATCCGAAAGCACCTGCAAGATTTGCCCTGGGCAACAAAGTTACTTTCCCAGGTCGACAACTTCGTATCATTGCTTGCCTACCGTGATCCCGAAGATCATTCAATGCATTGTGTTCCGATCCTGCACGACGGATCCAAGAACCAGTCAGTGGGTTTAGATGTGACGAGTCCATCGAAGCTCCTGCTTTTGCATGTTGCACTGCAGAAAGTAACCGACGAAATCATTTCTCTGATTTCGAATTCGGTTATCGCTTCTCGAAATTGATCCTGCGACTACGATTTCTGCGACTTGAGTTCCTGGGCGAGGCCGATGAGGATTCCTTCGGGGCCGCGGATGTAGCAGAGCCGGTAGACATCTTCGTACTGGACCACCTGGCCGACGAGCGTCGCGCCCCGTTGGCTGAGGCGGGTGAGCGTATCGTCGATGTCTTCCACGGTGAACATGACCCGCAGGTATCCGAGCGCGTTTACCGGGGTGATGCGGTGGTCGGCGACGACGGGGGGCGCGAGGAATCGGGAGAGCTCAAGCCGGCTGTGACCGTCCGGCGTGCGCAGCATGGCGATCTCGACGCGCATGTTATTGAGTCCTGTGACGCCGTCGGCCCATGCTCCTTCGATGGGGGCGCGCCCCTCGAGCTGGAGGCCGAGCTCCGTGAAGAACTCGATGGCGGCATCGATGTCTTCGACCACGATGCCGACGTTGTCCATGCGCTTGACCGTCATGATGTTTTCCTGAATAAAAAACTTCGAGCTGCGATTTCGGATCCGGGGCACGGCAAGCCTTTGCCCCGGGCACCCGACGAATGACGTTCACCACGGAGACACGGAGTTCACGGAAAGCCGTCTCTCCTTCCAGGTCTCGTTGTTGAGAGTACTTTGCTTGAGCCGTCTCTGTGCTCTCCGTGTCTCCGTGGTGAAACTGAGGTCGGATCGCCAGGGTGCGGCGGGGGTTTTCGATCACTACGAAACTGCGAAACTCAATTATTGACCGCGCAACGTCAGGCACGGGGTGCCTGACCTACGAATTCTGAGCGAAAGATTGTCGACGTACGATTCTTCGATTCTACTCCGGCGATGGCCGCCGATTGCGCGCTCGACCCCTCTCCCCGCGACTTCGTCGCGACCCTCTCCGCCTCGACGGGGCTCGTCGCGGGCCGCAAGGGGCGAGTGTTGCTGTGCGCGATTGTTGATCGAGTGGAACGCGAATTCAGAACGCGAGGACGCGGCGTGGGTTTTCGATGAGGATGGTGCGGATGTCCTGATCGGAGACGCCGAGGTCGGTGAGGGCTTTCGTGAGTTTGGTCGTCACGATCGTGAAGTCGCAGTTCTCGACTTTCCAGCCCTCCGCGTTCTTCTTGGCTGCGGTGTAGTCGCTGTAGAAGTACGGCACGAGGTCGTGGCCGACGAGGACCTGCTTGACGTGGCCCGCATCGACGAGGTGCTTGATCTCACGGGCGATCTTCTCCGCGGAATAGCTGCCGCTGAGACCGACGCGGTCGAACTGGACGTTACAGCCGAGTGCGGCGATCTGGCGATGGTATTCGTTCGCTTCCGGAGTTTTGCGGTCGTCCTTGTCTCCCTGGTGGCCGATGCAGATTTTCGCGGGCAGTGCGCCGTGCTTGAGGAGCACCTGGGCTTCCTCGAGTCCGCCGCCGCGCGTGGTGTGCGTGGTGATCGGGCATCCGGTCTCGCGGCTTGCGATGGCGGCCGCTTCGTGGCAGCGGCGTTCGTTCGGACGCAGATATTCGCTGGTGGCGCATTTGATCATGCCGGCTTTGATGTTCGTGAACTTCTCGCCCCACTTGCCGGCGGGGTCTTCCATTCCTTCAGTGATCTCCTTGATGTAGAGCTCGGCGATTCTTTTCACGCCGTCGCGCTGCCCTGCAAGTGCGACGGCCCAGGGATGCATCGGCGCGGCCGCCTCGCACCAGAAGCCGGTGCAGGCGATGATCTGCACCGGAGTGCGGCGTGCGAGTTCGATCATAAGGTGCGGGTATCGTCCGGTGCGAATCGGCGTGCATTCAACGATGGCTGCGCCGGTTCCATAGGTCGACGCGCTCTTGTGGAACTTGTCGAGGAATTCGGCGGTCTTCGCGAGCATCGCTTCGCGCACCGGTTCGACCGGTCCCGGCGGCGCTTCGTATAACTCGGACCATTCGACAATCGGCGCGTGTTCGTGCATCAGCGTGACGCCGAGCTTCTCGGGAGCGACCGGACCAAGGACGGTGCGGACAGCGGGTGCTTGTTTGTCGCGCTTTGCTTCGGCAGCGCTGAGATTTCCGGACACCCAAGCTGCGCCGAGCGCTGTCGCCGCGGTCTTGAGAAGTGTGCGGCGATCGAACGAATGCTGAACGGAAATGGGATGCGTATTCTGCTTACCGGTCGGATCAAGTTGCATACGAAACCTGCTGGTCAATCGGGTGGTGATTCAAAGGTATTTCTTAGTCCAGACTACCAGTTTCACCGGGCTGAAATGAAGCAGTCAGCCAATCCTCGCTCCATCGGCGGTTCAACTGGATCGATCGAGCGAGAAGACCCAGTGGTCGAACGAGCCGTGCTGGACGACGCGCTCTTCACGGCGCATGCCGACTTTCCGGGCAACTCCCTGCGAGGGGATGTTCTCCGGCCGGATCAGCGAAACGACGTGGGATGCGCCGAGCTTCTGGAAAGCGTGGTCGCGTACTCCGCTTGCGGCTTCGAACGCGAATCCCTGCCGCCAGAACGGGCGATGAATCAGGTAGCCGATTTCGAGGAGCGACTCGCCGTCGATCTGCTGCGTCAGCAGTCCGACCTGGCCGACCGGTTGGCAGGTTTCCCGGTTCTCGACGAGCCACATGCCGTGGCCGTCCCGTTCGTAACGTTTGAGGATGCGATCGATCCACTGTGCGGATTCATCGCGCGAGTACTGTTTGGGGTAGTAGCGCATCACATCGGGATCGGCGAGCTGCTCGGCGATGAAGTCGAGGTCGTCGATCGACATGTCGCGGAGGCGGAGTCGCGGCGTTTCGAGGATGACAGCCATCCGTCGCGTTCCCTACCAGAGGGTGTAGCCGCCGTCGATGACGAGCGCGGCGCCGGTCATGTATCGGGAGGCATCGCTGGCGAGATAGACGGCGAGCGGGCCGAGGTCTTCGGGTTGTCCGAAATCTCCGGCGGGGATGAGCGACTTGAAGGTCGAGATGACTTCGGGGTTCTCTTTCGACCAGCGGATGTTCGGGTCGGTCATGAATCCGCCGGGGCAGATTGCGTTGACGGTGATTTTGTGCGGCGCCCAGTCGGCCGCGGTGGCGCGCGTGAACTGGATGACGGCGGCCTTCGACGTTTCGTAGCTTCGTCCGCCGATTCCCCGATTCGCGACCATTCCGGAAATGGATGCGACGTTGATGATGCGCCCACCCTGCTTCCGTTCGATCATCGACTTGCCGATGATCTTCGTGCAGAGGAAAGTGCTCGTCAGGTTCAGATCGAGAATCTTCTGCCAGTCGGAGAGGGGAAAGTCTTCCGTGGGAACATTGATGCGGCGTCCGCCGACGTTGTTGATCAGGATGTCGATGGGGCCGTAGAGTTCGAGCGCCGTCCGGCAGGCGGCTTCGCACTCGGCGGGTTCTCCGACATCGGCGACGATGATATCGGCCTTCCGGCCGGCCGCCCGAATTTCCGCCGCGGTGCTTTCAAGGCTGTCGGCGGTGCGGCCGACGAGAATGACGTCAGCTCCCGCCTCCGCAATTCCGGTCGCCATGGCGCGCCCCAGCCCGCGGCTCCCGCCGGTGATGAAGAGGCGCCTGCCGTCGAGACGGAATCGATCGAGAACTGTCATGCCGGCGCGTCCGCTTTGCGAAACAGATGGATGTGCATCGTCGCGAATTCAAAGGTGTGGACCGGGCGCCACGAGTCCGGAAGCTGGAAGGTGGCATCGGCCGGCGTGCGGAAGACGAGCCACGCGCCGGGTGAGGTGACTCCCTCGCGGGCGAGCCGTTCGACCGATTTGAAAAACGGGGTTTCCGGTTTCAGATCGGCGACCATCTTGTACGGCGGATCAAAGAAGACGACGTCGAACGGGACGAGATGCGGAACCCCTTTGGGACGGTAGGACGTGCGCAGCACATCGGCCCGCCAGCAGAGGGTTTGATCTTCGACCTTGAGCGTTTCGACATTTCGTTTCAGGAGTTCGAGCGCGCGGCGGTCGGTTTCGATGAAGACGACGCTTGCAGCGCCGCGGCTCAAGGCTTCGAATCCGATCGTGCCGGTCCCGGAGAAGACGTCGGCGACGCGTTTGTTTTTCAATTCGTCCTCGAGATGCTCGAAGAGCGTTTCCTTCACCCGGTCTGTGAGGGGGCGCGTCTGCAGGCCGGGGTTCGTCAGGAGCCTTCGCCTTCGAAACTTTCCCGCAACGATGCGCAATGGAAACCGCCTGGGTCAGAGGATCAGAGGAGGGGAGCCGATCGGTCCGGCTGCCGGAGTGTCGACCCTGATCTTCGACTCTTGGCCGCCAACTCTCAACCCTTGCTGCCGCTATTCCTCTTCTTCTTCCGCTTTCACCAGTTCCCAGTGGCGGCGGATGATGTCGGCGGCTTCTTCGGCGATGTTGCGGAACTGGCGCTGCTGCTCCCGCTGCTGCGCCGGGTCTTTGGGGGCGGGCTGCTTGGGCGCGGTGGTCAACTCGGTCGAGTCGGGAGCGGCCGGCATCTTCGGGATGACGGTGGTATCGCCGCTGCCGGCGGTGCGCCCGTCAGCGGTTTTGATCCCGTCACTGGAAAGCCACGCGGCGATATCGTCGTCGGATGCGGGAGGATCGTTGCTCGACGACGACAGGCCGAGATCGGTTTTCGCGCCGGGAACCTGAAAGATGATGGGACCGACGCGGAGTCTGTCGCCGGGCTGGAGGACCATTTCGTCCTCCATCAGGACTTCGTTCAGGTAGGTTCCGTTGCGGCTTCCGAGGTCGCGCGCCATGAGCCCTTCCGGCGTCTGTCGAATGGCGCAGTGATGTCGGCT
>JBFWWA010000274.1:0-6617 GCA_050246455.1 Planctomycetaceae bacterium | reverse complement strand
GATCACGCGCGGTATTACGTCAACCTTCAGCCGTCACAGCTTTCGGCGGAAGAGGTGCGATACAACTACCCGATGGGAGACACGGTGCTGCAGCGGTTCGACGTCCGCGGCGAAGTGCTGGCGATCGACCGCGAATCGGGCAAGATGCTCTGGAGCCGGATGTTGCCCCACCGCTCCCTGCTTCGACTTCCGCATGTCCGTCTGCCGTTCCTGATCGGCATGAGCCTGTCGGGCGATAAAGGAGTCACGAACCGTCAGGCATTGACGATCGAGGTCATCGATGCGGAAACCGGTGAAACCATCGGTCTGGAAGAGCATGCGAAGCGGAACCGCATTCTGCAGTTCACGTACGACCATGTCGCGTCGCGCATCGAGCTTCGGGGCGAACGGTCGGTCATCAAGCTCGACTTCGGGAACGACGTGAAGCCGTTTGCGGCGCTCAGCGAGCAGTGAAAGTCTTCCCAGGGTGAAAAGAAGAACCCACCGGTTTCGGCCGGTGGGCTTTTTTGGCGGTATCCGGTTTCCCGTCACCGTGATCCAAAGCGCCCGATGGGAATCGAACCCACACTTCAAGCTTGGGAAGCTGGCGTGATACCATTTCACTACGGGCGCGCTGCTCCCTTATTATGGAGCCGTCACGGCGAACCGCAACCCCTCGCTCGACGGAATTCACGGCGATTTGCGGGAGCGAGCTGCTGATAATGATCGACGGGGACTTTGCGTGAGCTGGCTTCACCGGGTGATGCTTGCGGCAGCATGGGTCGGCCTGCTGCCGATCGTGGTGATCGGCAGTGTGTTTCTCGTGAAGTTCCTCTTTCCCGTGAATCCGCGGGTCGGTCCCGGTCAGGAAGTGATCGCGGTGATTCTCATCCCGATCTTCGCATCCCTTGCCCGGGCGGCGGCCGGTCGGAATCAGCTGCTCAGAATCTGCGGAGGGATTGCGCCGCTCGGACGGCAATTCGCACTGTCGGCGGCCATTGTGCTGCTGTTCGTGTTCGAGATGTTCAGTTGCGTGATGACCTTCGCCGACGACGAGCCTCAGGCGATCTGGTTGATCCCGCTCGCCTTCTACGCGCTCTATCTCGTGTGCATCTTCCGGGCTCTGCGCCCGATGCCCGCGCGTGTCGATGCCAGGTTCGAAGCTTGAGAGGTTTGAAAGAGCCGCTCCGCCGGAAGGGCCTCACTGCTCCTTCGGCAGAAACTCCGTCGGAATCTTCCGCATCAGGACGCGCGCTTCGGCCCCTTCGCGAGCCGGTGCCTCGGTGCTGACCTCCTGAAGAATCTTCGCGGCAGCGTCCCATCGCTGGTTGCCCAGCAGAAGTTTCGCGCGGTCAATCATCGAACGCCACTCGGCGACGGAGCGCCGTTTCTTTGTTTCAGGGGGCTTGGCGCGCGGTTTCGCCGACTTCTCAGAAGCTGGCTTTTCGGTTGTCGTCGCGACAGGGGGTGCGCTCTTCGGCGGATCCGCCGCTTGGGAAGCACGACGTCGGGAGAGCGTGCGTTGAATCTCGTCGTCGTCTTTCCCGACTGGTCTCGTCTGAACGGGCTCGGGCTCCTCGACTCCCATGGCCGAAAGTCCGTCCGCCGGCGGATCGAGCCGTTTCGTCGCCGGTGCAGGAGTATTGAGCTTGGGCTCAACATTCACAAGGGGGGCGCGCGTTGCGACGCGGGAACCGCCGGTGGCAGCAGCATCTCGACCTTCCGCAGCCGCTTCAATTGCCGGTTCGTGATCTCCGATGAATTTGACGGCCAGTCCAGCGATCACCACGACGGCGAACAGAATCATCAGAACGCGCGCATAGGAGAATTTGAATTTGACGTGGATCTTCTTCGGGCGCGCAGGGTTCTCGTATTTGACGGGAGCGGGAAGCGGAACCTGAAGACGCATGGCGCACTGGCTGCAGGCGGCGTACTTTCCAGCCGAGTCGGAGGGGAACGAATTCGACTTGTTGCAGTTGGGGCAACTGAAAGTGATCGACATGGGATCCAGCCGGAGAAAGGAGCGGCCCGTACCCTTAAAATTATCGACTTGGAGCAACCCTCACAAGAAGAGCCGGTCCGAGCCGGTTTCCCGGCTGACCAGCGGTCGAGTCAATCGCCGATTCCGGGTTTTCCCGCGGCCGGGACTCTCAGGAATGCCTTCGGCACTCCTGCGTCATCCGCATGGCAAAGCTTCGATCGCGCGGTATAATTGCCAAAGGCGTTGTTGCAGGCTGAACGCCGAACTTCTTTTCCGGCAATGCGTTACGCAAAAGTCTCCCCCGCCCCGCCGGTCTTTGCTGCCTGAAAAACGATCTCCGGTTCCAAAAAATGTCTCCGATGCAGCCGACCCAGGATCTCAATATCCGCGACAGCGTTCCGCTCGTCGCGCCGCGAAAATTGAAGGCGGAGCAGGCTGTCTCTGAGACGGCAAATCGCACGGTCGTCGACGCGCGCGAAGCGGTCAAACAGATCCTCAGCGGCGATGATTCGCGGCTGCTCGTCATTGTCGGCCCCTGCTCGATCCATGACGAGAAAGCGGCTCTCGAGTACGCCGGTCGGATTCGCGAGCTGGCGAAGAAGGTCGACGACGAACTCCTCCTGATCATGCGGGTTTACTTCGAGAAGCCGCGCACCACCGTTGGCTGGAAGGGGTTGATCAACGACCCGCACCTCGACGACACGTTCGACATCGCGGAAGGATTGCGGCGCGCCCGACGGATACTGCTCGAGATCGCGGATATCGGCATGCCGTCCGCGACGGAAATGCTCGAACCCATTACGCCGCAGTACATCGCGGACCTCATCTCGCTGGCTTCGATCGGGGCGCGAACGACCGAATCCCCCACGCATCGGCAGATGGCGAGCGGACTCTCGATGCCGGTGGGCTACAAGAACGGAACCGACGGCGGCCTGCAGGTGGCGATCGATGCGATGCAGGCGGCACGCACCGGGCACAGTTTTCTGGGCATCGACGCCGACGGCTGCACCTGCATCATGAACACGAAGGGAAACCCGTGGGGTCACCTGATCCTCCGCGGCGGCCGTTCCGGACCGAACTTTGACGCCGCAAGCCTCGCCTCAGCCTGCGCCCTGCTCCAGAAGGCGGGGCTGCCGCAACGGCTGCTCGTCGACTGCAGCCACGCGAATTCGAACAAGGACTACCGCCAGCAGGCAATTGCGTGGAACGATGTTATTGATCAGCGCGTCGCGGGAAATCGCGCGATCATCGGCATGATGCTCGAGAGCAATCTGTTCCCCGACAATCAGAAGCTCGCCGGCGATCTCGGTTCTCTCAAGTACGGCGTTTCCATTACCGATGCCTGCATCGGCTGGGAAGAGACGGAATCGCTGATTCTCGACGCGCACCGCAAGCTGGCTGCGAGCTGATTCTCTCCGGAGTTTTGCGATCGGCTGCGCTTTCACGGTGCCGACAGGAAGTTCATCGAGTGAGCCACGCAAACTCGGATCCGACTCCTGCACTGCAAATCGGCAACGTCGCGCTCGACTTTCCCGTCGTGCAGGCGGCGCTCAGTGGATATAGCGATCGGCCGATGCGCGTGATCGCCCGACGGCTCGGCGCGCCGTACACGCTTTGCGAGGTGATGCTCGAAGATTTCGTCGTGCAGCTCAGGAACCGGAAGCGGACCCGCCGCTATCTCACTGTCGGGGATGACGAACATCCGGTTGGCGGCCAGTTGATGGGATCGGATCCCCTGCTCTTCGCCCAGGCGGCGGCGCGTCTTGCGGAGTCCGGGTTCGACGTCATCGACATCAACTTCGGCTGCCCGTCGAAGAAAGAGGGGGGGAAGTGCCGCGGCGGATTGCACCTCGGCCAGCCGGAGGTCGCACTCGACATCGTGGCCCGTGTCCGGGAGGCGGTGCCGGAACAGGTGCCGGTGACGGTCAAGATGCGCCGAGGGCTCGACGACACACCGGAAAGCCGCGACAAGTTCTATCAGATTTTCGACGGTGTGTTCGAGCGGGGTGTCGCCGCCGTGACCGTCCATGGGCGAACGGTCGAGCAAAGATACGTCGGGCCGAGCAACTGGGGGATCCTTGCCGAAGTGAAGAGACATGCGGGCCAGCGGACGATTCTTGTAAGCGGCGATCTCTTCACCGCCGAAGATTGCCTGTCGATGATGGAAAAAACCGGGGTGGATGGCGTCACTGCCGCCCGTGGCGCGATCGGAAACCCCTGGATTTTTGACCGGGCCCGCCGGCTGGCACGGGGAGAATCGGCTCCCGGTCCGACGATCGGCGAACAGCGCCGCGTCCTCGATGAGCATCGGCAACTCGCGGAGGAGGAGTACGGAGACGACGGCTGTGCGTCGGTCCTGCGGAAGTTCGGCATTTTCTACGCTCGAATGCATCCTCAGGCGGAAGACGTGCGTCGCGCTTTCATCGCGGCGAAAGGGATCGCCGGTTGGGGCGAAGTGCTCGATCAGTGGTATCCTGCATTCGGCGCCGCTTCGAAAGACGCACGTTGCGTGGGAGATTCGGCCGGAGTAAGCTGAGTGTGTCAATCATTTCACTGCGCGCGACGATATTGCCCGAGCCAATAGACGGCGAGATTCTCTCAAGATGCGCCTCATGAGCCGCGGGGGGCGGCAATTCGCATGAACGCACCCTCATTGAACGTGTTGCTGATCGAGGCATCCGCGAGCGATGCGGCGCTCATCCAGAGCTTGCTCACGCGTTCGAAACGGGTTCGCTTCGCCCTCCAGACCGTCAATTCGGTCGATGCCGCCCTTGAAGTGCTCACCGGCGACGACACCGATGTCATTCTGTTCGATCTGTCGATCGACGGCAACGGGCTCGATGAGCTGTCCCGTCTGCGCGAGAAATTTCCCGGCCTTCCTGTCGTCGTCCTGAGCGCCCTGGAGGATGAAGCGCGCGCCGCGACGAGCGTGCATGGCGGCGCGCAAGACTATCTCATCAAGGACGATCTGGAAGCGAGCGTTCTGGAACACGCGATCCGCTACGCGGTCGAGCGAAAGCGGCTCGACGACGAGTTGCGGGACACCGAGGCGCTCTACGGCTCGCTCGTCGAAAGTCTGCCTCTCAACGTCTTTCGCAAGGACCTTGACGGCCGGCTCGTCTTCGCGAACCAGCTTTACTGCCAGCAGACCCGGACGTCATGGAAGGATCTCGTCGGAAAGACCGACTGGGATCTTTTCCCACCGCATCTCGCGGAGAAATACCGTCGGGACGATGCCAGTGTTCTCGAAGAAGGACGGGTCTTCGAAGACATCGAGGAGCATCGCCAGCAGAACGGCGAGACAATCTACGTTCATGTTCTGAAAGCGCCGGTTCACGATGCCAACGGCAACGTCGTCGGCATTCAGGGAATGTTCTGGGACGTTTCGGACCGCAGACGCGCCGAGGAGGCGTTGCGTGCAAGCGACGCGCGGTTCAGCAGTCTCGTCCGTTCGAACGTGATCGGCATCCTCATGGTGCATGCCGACGGCGGGATCAGTGAAGCGAACGATGCGTTTCTCGATCTCGTCCGTTACACGCAGGAGGATCTCGAAGCGGGGCGCGTTCGCTGGGACACGATGACTCCCCCGGAGTATGCCCATCTCGACCTCAGGGCAATCGAGCAGCTCGGCGCCTCGGGAACATGCACCCCGTGGGAAAAGGAACTGATCCGCAAGGACGGGACCCGTGTGCACGTTCTCAACGGCGTGGCGGCCCTCAAGGGAAGCCGCGATCGAAGCCTTTGCTTCGTCGTCGACATCTCCGCGAGAAAAGAGGCCGAGGCGCAGCTCAAGAAGGCGAAGGAAGCGGCCGACCAGGCCAACCGGGCCAAGAGCGCATTCGTCGCGAACATGAGCCACGAAATCCGCACGCCGATGAATGCGATTCTCGGAATGACGGAGCTCGTGCTCGACACGTCCCTCACCGCCGAACAGCGCGACTATCTGAAAGTGGTTCAGGATTCCGCCGAATCGCTTCTCTCGCTGATCAACGACATTCTCGACTTCTCGAAGGTCGAAGCAGGCAAGCTCGAAATGGAAGAGGTCGAGTTCGGTCTGCGAGACGGGATCGGTGGAACGCTCAAGGCGCTCGCCGTCACCGCGCACCAGCGCGGCCTCGAGGTCGTTTCCGACATTTCCCCCGACGTGCCGGAACGGATCGTGGGCGATCCGACGCGCCTCCGTCAAATCCTTGTGAACCTCGTCGGCAATGCCATCAAGTTCACGGAGGAGGGAGACGTCGTCATCCGGGTCCGCGTCGAATCCCGGACGCACGACAGCGTGATGCTGCACGTGAGCGTCCACGATACCGGAATCGGAATTCCCGAAGACAAACGCGCGAATATCTTCCAGGTCTTCGAACAGCTCGATACCTCGATGGCGCGCAAGTTCGGGGGGACCGGCCTCGGCCTTGCCATCTGCCAGCGCATCGTCGAGCTGATGGGTGGAAAGATCTGGTTTGAGAGCACTCCCGGCGAGGGAAGCACGTTCCACGTCACCGGCCGCTTCCGGGTCGTCAACGGAGATTCGGCGCCGACCTTCAAGACCGATCGGGTGACACTGCGCGGCATCGACGTGCTGGTCGTCGACGACAACGCCGCCAACCGCAACGCGCTGGCCGAGACGCTCAACAGCTGGGAGATGGCGCCGCTCGTCGCT
>JBFWWA010000273.1:0-6639 GCA_050246455.1 Planctomycetaceae bacterium | reverse complement strand
AAGAAATTCGTCCTGATGAACACGGCGGCGTTTCGCTCCAAACGCATTCCGCTGCGGATTTCGGTCTGCCGCATCCCGGTGCTCGGGCCGATTGGCGTGCGCGGTCTTAATCTTTTCGCACGCGCGGCTCTCTCGATGGCGGTCGAGAAGCCCATGCCACCAGAAGTCCAAGCCGGTTTCGTTGCCCCTTACGATTCGTGGGCGAACCGCATCGCGGTGCAGCGGTTTGTCGAAGACATCCCGCTGAATGCCGGCCACCCGAGTTACGAAACGCTCGTCGAAGTGGAAGAGGGGCTTGCCCAGTTCCGCGACAAGCCGTTGCTTTTCATCTGGGGAATGCGCGACTGGTGCTTCACGCCCAAGTTTCTCGAGGAGTTCGAGCAGCGATTTCCGAAGGCGGAAACGCTCCGCATTCCCGACGCGGGGCACTACGTTTTTGAAGATGCCCGCGATCAGGTGATCGAACGAATCCGTCAGTTCCTGTAGGTGGGGGTGCCTGGCCAGGGCCGTTTGCAGGGGAAGCCTTCCGAGGACGTTGTTGCTGTTACGGCGAAATGGTCTTCGGTGCCGGTTCGCGCGGCGATACACCCGTCTGCTGCCAGACGCGCTTCAGGCTGTCTGCGCCGACGAACTTGATGTGCGGATTGCGCGACTTGAAGTCGGCGAATCCCTGCGGTGTGAGGTGTCGGCAGTAGTAGAGGCTGATCGTTTCGAGCGTTGTCACTCGATCAAGATGCTCGAGGGCGATGTCTCGAACCGGGGTGTACGTCACGTTCACAACTGCGAGATACGGCATCGTCTCCAGAGAACTGAAGCCTCGCCCGCTGATCCGGCAATGCGCCAGGTCGATCGAACGGAGTGACCGGATCCGACTGATGGCCGGCATGTCGTCATCGGTCACTGCGGAATAGGCGAGCTTCAACTCGCGGAGGTTCGGGCAGGCCGACAGACGAACCAGTAACCCGGGGTCGAACGCTTTCCGTTCCAGCTGCACCGACTCGATTTGGTCGAGAATTCCGAATACTCGATTCGGAAGGCCACGCGTCGAAGCGCGATAACCCGTCAGGCCTCGCAACCAGGTTGGTCCGCGCGCGTTGATTCCGATTGTTCCCCCGCGCGATTCGATATCGATCAGCAGCTCAGACTGCCGGACGAACGGGACGACGAAAAAGACCGCCAGGGCAACAGCGGCCACTGCTGCAGTTGCAGCGACGAACCAGATCACTCGCGGCATGCGAAACCGCAATTTCGACGGGTGATCCGGATCATTCATCGAATTCTCCTTCGCGTCCTGCCGCGGGTTCCAATGTCAATGAATGCGACTCTCTGTAGAGACCGTATCGGCAATTTCAAAAACAAAAAAGCCCGGACAGGAATGTCCGGGCTCCGTTTGTGTTGATGAATGTCGTTCGATGCCTCGCTGCGAGAGCTTATGCGAGGCTGAAGTCGTGTTCGTGCTCGATCTTCACCGGCTCGGGGTTGTGGACCGCACGCGGAGCACGCGGGCGGAACGCTTCGTAGCCGTCCACCTTGTATTCCGGCAGGATCGTGTTGATCCGTTTCTCAATTTCCGTGAGGAGCGGTCCCTGATCGCGTGTGATGAAGGTCACCGCGCGTCCTTTGACGTCCGATGAAAGCCGGCCGGTACGGCCGACGCGGTGGACGTAATCGTCGCAGAATTCCGGGACGTCGTAGTTGATGATGTGCGAGATTCCGCTGACGTCGATGCCGCGGCCGACGACGTCGGTCGCGACGAGCATGCGAATCTTCCCTTCGCGGAACTTCTCCATCACGCGGTCGCGCTTCGTCTGCGGCAGGTCACCGTTCATCATCGCGACGCCCGGGAGCAGTCCCTGGAACTTCTTGTAGAGTTTCTCCGAGCCGCGCTTTGTGCGGGTGAAGATGAGCGCCTGCTGCGGCTTCTCCTGCATCAGGACGCGCACCAGCATGCCGAACTTGCGGTCGGCGTCGACCGTCGCATAGAACTGGTCGATTGTTTCGGCCGATGAAATGCTCTGCTCGGAAAGATCGACCCGCTGCGGCGAACGCATGAAGCGCTGCGCGAGACGTTCCACCGGCGGCGGCATGGTGGCCGAAAGCAGGAGTGTCTGCCGTTCGGTCGGGCAGCGCTTGAGAATCTTTTCGATATCGGGACGGAAGCCGATGTCGAGCATCCGGTCCGCTTCATCGAGGACGACGATCTTCACGTCCTTGAGTTCGAGCGCTTTCCGCGAGATGAGGTCAATGACCCGGCCCGGCGTGCCGATCGCGATCTGTACGCCTTTCTTGAGGTCACTGAGCTGGGCGCCGATCGGGCGTCCGCCGACGAGAACCGCCGTGCGGCAGTTGTGATTGGCAGAGAGGCGGCGGCATTCATTGGCCACCTGTTCGCTCAGTTCCCGTGTGGGAACGAGGACGATTGCCTGGGTGCGCGAATCGTCGAAATCGATCTGCTCGAGAATGGGAAGAACAAAAGCGGCGGTCTTTCCCGTACCGGTTCGAGCCTGTCCGGTGCAGTCAGCCCCGGTGATCGCAATCGGAATGAATGCGGCCTGAATGGGGCTCGGCTTCTCAAAATTGATTTTCTTCAACGTCTCCAGAGACTTCTGGCTGAGCCCGAGGTCCTCGAATCGGACCGGGGGCTTCTCGAACACTTCTTGCAAATTCCACCATTTCCTTATGACCGTCGAATCGCCCCTCAACCCGCTCCGGGGGAGGTGCTCCAACAAATACCGCAGCGCCGTGCTTAATGCCGGGCCAGCGAAGAGGTCAATAGAGCGCTCGCGTTCAATCAGGCCCGTCAGCCTCCGGCCGACGTCATCCTGAGAGGTCACGATATCGCGACAAAACGCGCTCGAACCCGAGATTCAATTCTTGCTTGCCTGGCCGACGGTCTCGATCCACCAGTCGGCCGACGGTTGGTAGCCGACCGGTTGTAGAGATCGCCGCAGTGCTAACACATTATCCTGATTGGGATTAACAATAGCACGCGATGGGCGGAACGTCAATTCGGGTTGATGAGTTGGGGAAACTCTGCGGTGCAGGGTGTGGTTGCGGCGCCGAGATAAATCCCGCTGCCCGAACGACTTATTGTTGCCTGGGACCGTGGTCGTCGGCATACGGGGACGCCGCGCCGGCAAGCGGCAGGGCGTGCGTCAGTTCGCGACGGAAACAGTTCCCTGCCGTTCGCCGATGAGTTCGGTGAGTTCCTTCGGTCCGAGGCTCTCGTTCTGAAGGAGTCCCTGCGCGACCCGGTCGAGTTCCTCGCGATGATCTTCGAGAACCTGTCGGGCGCGGTCGGCCGCCTGATTGAGGAACCGCTGCACTTCCTGGTCGATGATCCGAGCAGTCTCTTCACTGAACTGCCGCTGCTCGTGCATTTCCTTGCCAAGGAACGGATGCTCCTCTCCCTGGCGAAATGCCACGGGGCCGATCGCTTCGCTCATTCCCCAGTGCGCGACCATGGCCCGGGCAATTTTCGTCGCTTTCTTCAGATCGTCTTCCGCACCGGCGGAGAATTCATCGAAGACGAGCTTCTCGGCCGCCCGGCCGCCGAGGATGAACGCAAGCTGCGCGTGGAGCCGCTTCTCGCCGATGTTGTATCGTTCTTCATCGGGAAGGAGCTGTGTGACGCCGAGCGCGCGGCCGCGCGGAATGATCGTCACCTTGTGGAGCGCGTCGACTTCCGGGAAGAGCCACGCGAGCAGGGCGTGCCCCGCTTCGTGATACGCGGTCATCTCGCGCTCGTGCTCGTTGAGAACTTCCTCGCGGAGCGGCCCCATCAGGACCTTGTCGCGCGCCCGCTCGAAGTCATCCATCTCGACGACGTCCTTCGAATCGCGCGTTGCCAGGAGCGCTGCTTCGTTGACGAGATTCTTGAGATCCGCACCCGAGAACCCGATGGTTCCCGAGGCGATGTAATCGAGATCGACGTCGTTGCCGAGCGGTACTTTTCGGGAATGGACCTTCAGGATCGCGAGGCGGCCTTCGCGGTTCGGGCGGTCGATGGTGACATGCCGATCGAACCGGCCCGGGCGGAGCAGGGCGGGATCGAGCACGTCGGGGCGGTTCGTCGCCGCCAGCACAATCACCGCTTCCGTCTGCAGGAAGCCGTCCATTTCGCTCAGAATCTGGTTGAGCGTCTGTTCCCGTTCGTCATGTCCGCCGCCGACGCCGGCTCCACGGACCCGACCGACGGCGTCGATTTCATCGATGAACAGAATGCACGGGGCGCTTTCCTTCGCGGTGCGGAACAGGTCCCGGACGCGCGAGGCACCGACGCCCACGAACATCTGAATGAATTCCGATCCGTTGATCGAGAAGAACGGCACACCGGCTTCTCCCGCAACCGCTCGCGCGAGCAATGTTTTGCCTGTGCCGGGAGGCCCCATCAGGAGCACCCCCTTGGGAATCTGCGCGCCGAGGCGTTGAAACTTTGCGGGGTTCTTGAGGAACTCGACGAGCTCCTGCAGCTCGAGCTTTGCCTGTTCCATCGCGGCGACGTCGTCGAAGGTGGTTCGCTGTTCGGAGGGCTGGAAGCGCTTCGCCTGGCTGCGAATGAAATTCCCCATCATGCCTCCGCCGAGCGGGTCGGCGGTGCGGCGCATCATCAGATATAGGAATCCGATGATCAGAAGCGGGCCGAGCAGAAACGGAATGATCTGCTGGCCCCCCATGCCGACTTCGCGCGTTTCCGCCTCGATTTCAACGTTCTTCTCTTTGAGACGGTCGATGAGTTTCGAATCGCTCAGAGTCGACAGCGGGACCGTGGTGTTGAACTGCGGCTTGAGGGGATCCCCTTTCGGCTTCGGGTTTTCAGGGATCTCTTTCCAGGTTCCGGTGATGATTTCCCCGTAAAACTTCACATCCTTGATATTGCCGGCGTCGAGCTGTTTATCGAACAGGCTGTAATCGACCTGAGAACCGACATTCGTCGGCTGCCGGAAGAGGAAAAAGACGATCAGCCCCAGCATCACGATGCCGATAAGCCAGATGCCGGGCGGCAGGTTGCGCGGGGCATCCTCCGCAGGAGGCTGTCTTCGCGGGCCGGTCGGCTTCTGGGGGGGCGTCGGGGGGTTGTGGCTGGGTTCCCGGTTGGGTCCGGACGGGGGCGCTTCCATGTTCATTCAGGAATTGTACACCGCGGCAACTTAGCTGTCAGCGGTCAGGACATGGCAATCAGCGATCGGCTTTGAGCGGTCAGCAATTCGGCCGTTTGGGATGGCAAGGCTCCCGCCGAGCCGCTGAGTTCCAACGACGACCGATTGAGCCAACGATCGGGTGGTTGGGGCGCCGAGATAACTCGCCGATCACCACTGACGTCCACGGCCCCAGTTCGGACTCAACGTCGCGTCCGACTGGGGCCGAGGCTCGTTGGTAATTGTTCCTCGCGCATTCTGCATCGAGACCTGTTGGATACTTGGCGCGTCGCGAGCGCCCCCAACCATCCCGCCGCGCGGCTGATTGAACCGGGAGAATCTATTCTACCGGCGGGCGGAAGCGATGCGATATCGAGGAGCGGTATGCGATGCCCGTTTCGGGGGTGTCCCGTAGGGACAACTGAAAATAGCCCAGCGATTCATCGCTGGGATTCGGACCGGAACGCAATGATTGAGTCCCGTAGGGACGACTGATATTGATCGCGGAATATCAGCCGTCCCTACGGGACTTTCGTACGACTGCGCGACGTTTCCCAGCACTGAAGTGCTGGGCTATTCTTATTCGTCCCGACGGGACTGAAAAAGCCTTCTCGACGCATCAATCGTACGGCCGACATGGCTCAATTGAGATCGATTTGGGGAGACGACAATTTCAACGGGGCGAGATTTGATCGCGTCCTCAGTCCGCGAAGCCGTAGCGGAAGATGCACCAGACCGCCTTGATGGCATCCTTCCAGCCGATGTGCTTGCCTTCTTTGTAGGTGCGGCCGGAATAGCTGATTGACATTTCGTAGACGCGCTGGCGGCGGCGTGCGATTTTCGCAGTCATCTCGGGCTCGATGCCGAACCGGTTCTGCTTCAAGGTCGGCAGGATCGACTGGATCACCTCGAGGCGGAAGACCTTATAGCAGGTTTCCATGTCGGTGAGGTTCAGATTCGTGAAGCAGTTCGAGAGGGTCGTCAGGAACTTGTTGGCGAGGTAATGCCAATAGTAGAGGACGCGGTGCGGCTGGTCGCCGAGGAACCGGCTGCCGAAGACGACGTCCGCTTTCCCCTCGATGATCGGCTTGATGAGGCGGGGAAACTCGCTCGGATCGTATTCGAGATCGGCATCCTGAATGATGACGATGTCCCCTTCCGCCTTGCCGAATCCGGTGATCAGCGCGCCACCCTTGCCCCTGTTGACATCGTGGTAGTGCACCGAAAAGGTGTTGTACGGATCGTCGGTTGCCGCGCGCTCGTATTCCTTCAGGATGTTGCGAGTGCCGTCCTTGCTGCAGTCATCGACAAGGATGATCTGCTTGCGGATCGGAACGGCAACGACGCGCTCGACAAGATCGCGGAGCGTCCGCTCTTCGTTGTAGACCGGAATCACGACCGACAGGACGAAGTCCGCCGGGATCTCGTAGATGCCGAGCTGATGACAGACGGCATCGCCGAGCGTATTGCGGTGATGCTCAAACCATTCCGCGGAGTAGGG
>JBFWWA010000272.1:0-6641 GCA_050246455.1 Planctomycetaceae bacterium | reverse complement strand
AGTCATTTCCCGCGCAAGGGCTTCGACCGTGGTGTCGCGCTCGCGAGCACGGTTGATGAGCTTGTCGTCAACGTCAGTAATGTTGATGACGAACTTCACGTCGTAACCGTTGTAGCTGAGGTAGCGATTGATCGTGTCGAAGATGACCGGACCGACCATGTGGCCGATGTGCGCCGGCTTGTAGACCGTCGGGCCGCAGAGATACATCGAAACCCGGCCGGGGTTCACGGTCTGAAAATCTTCTTTCTGCCGGGTGAGTGTGTTGTACACGCGAAGCGTCATGGGCAATTCCACGATGTGCGGAGCGGACGGCCGGCAGCGACGCTTTCATCTGGAAGCGTACCGCGCGGGATCGTTCCCTCCTGATCCCTGAAAACTAATTCCTGTTCCCTGAATTCTCATCGCGCGACAAGAGCACGACGACGTCGGCCGCGATGGCTTCGCCGCGACCGATCGGTCCGACCTTTTCGCCGGATTTCGCTTTCACGTTGACTGATTCCGCCGCGATCTCCATCAACTCCGCCAGGCGGCGTCGGATCGTCGGCTTGTGCGGCGTTAACTTCGGCCGCTCGGCGAAAATCGTACAATCGAGGTTCACGACTTGCCAGCCACGGCGTCGAACCTCGTCAAGCGCCTCCGAAAGCAGAGACGTGGAGTCTGCGCCGGCAAACTTCGGGTCGGTATCGGGGAACCATTCGCCGATATCGCCCAGTCCGGCAGCGCCGAGCAGTGCGTCGACCAGTGCATGCAGCAGGACGTCGGCATCGCTGTGCCCGATCGGGCCGACCGGATTCTCGATCTTGACGCCGCCGAGCACGAACTCCCGTCCGGCTTGGAGCCGATGCAGGTCATGTCCGAGCCCAACCCGGAACTCCACGGCAGGCAACTCCTCATTAAGCTGTGGGCGATGGGCGAACGGCTTCACCCGCGTCAAACTGGCGAAACAGGGGGCTGCCGGTCGTCTTGGCGGAACGGCGGCATCATAGCTTTCAAGTCCAGGTCTGACAACACGCTATAACGGGTCCGTAGCGTCGACTGTTCTCGGTTCCGTCCTCTGCCATTCTCAAATTGACACAAATTCCGCGCATTCCTACACTCTCGATCCCTTCCAGAATTCTCAGCCGGTCCGGAAGACGTTTCGGTTCCCGGCAAACTTTCCCAATCCCAGTTCGAAGCGAGTCGCATGCGGACATTCCGCCGGCGCGAAATGCTCACGATTTTTGCTGCATCCATTGCAGCGGCATCGGGCTGCGCGCTGTTCGAAGAGGGATCGGGCATGCTGACGCGCACGACCGCGAAGCTCAGCGAGCGCAACCTGCTGCCGCCGATTGCCACGCCGCGCGACGCGATGAAGATCGACATCGTTCTGGTCGAACGGCCGCTGGGAGACCGGCTTGTCGGTCCGACGCTCTGGCAGGAGATCGATCAGGTGGGGGTGCTGCCGGCGGAAACACGCGAGCAGTTGCGCGAGGTCGGCATCCGCGTTGGCAACGCGGGAAGCAGCCCCTCTCCGACACTCGAGCGATTGCTTGACATCAAATCCAGCCCGATCGACGCGAGCTCGGAAGACTCGAAGAATCTCGTGGGTCGCTATCGTGTGCTTCTGCCCGGAGCGGAAGACCTGATTACGACGAACCATTTCGAGAAATGCATTCTGGAGATTCCCGGACGCAAAGGTCCGATGGAACGAGAATACGAAAACGCGAACGGAGTGTTCCGCGTCCGTGTCCACAAAGTGCAGGATGGCTGGGCACGGCTCGACTTCGAACCGGAAATTCACTTCGGGCAGTCGATCATGCGGCCGAAGTTTACGAAAACCGGAACGAGCTCCATGTTCTCGCAGGAAGTGGAGCCGTTTCTCGACCGCAGCTTTTCAGTGAATCTGCATGTCGGCGAAATGGTGGTCATCACCGCCGACGGTGATAACCCGCGCTCACTCGGCAGTCGCTGCTTCTATGCCGGCAACGACGACGACCGAGTCATGCAGCGCGTCCTCGTTGTCCGGCTCGCGAACATGTCGAAGACCGACGCAATGTACGCGAAGTAGCGCGCTCGTTGCTTCATCGGCAATGAACGCGTTTTGCTTGACGAGCCTCCGATTTAAAACAAGCACTGCGGAGCATCGCGGCTCCGCAGTGCTTCAATGAATCGCTGATGTCCGATTCGTCGATCGGCGTCACACTTTCCCGAAGAGCGTGTGACCGGTGGAGCGGAGGTCGTCGCAGGCCTGGCCGAGTCGGGTTGCCAATGATGCTTCGGCCTTCTTGAGGTAGGCGCGCGGATCGTACTGCTTCTTGTTGCCGACTTCTCCTTCGATCTTGAGCACTCCGTCATAGTTCTTGAGGATGTGATCGACGATCGGACGGGTGAAGGCGTACTGCGTGTCGGTGTCGATGTTCATCTTGATGACGCCGTACGAGAGCGTTTCGCGAATCTCCTCGACCGGCGTGCCGGAGCCGCCATGGAAGACGAGATCGAACTCGGCTTCCTTCCCGAATTTCTGAATGACCGCTGTTTGTCCCTGCTTCAGAATATCGGGACGAAGTTTCACGGCGCCCGGTTTGTAGCTGCCGTGCACGTTGCCGAAGGTCGCGGCGAACATGTATCGGCCGAGACCCTTCAGCGATTCGTAAACGGCGACCATATCTTCCGGCGTTGTGTAGAGCTTCTCGGCCGGCTGGTCCGAGTGATCCATCCCGTCCTCTTCGCCCCCGACAACACCCGCTTCGACCTCCAGAATAATTTCATTCTCGGCGCACAGTTTGAGCAGTTCGCGCGAGAGTTCCATGTTCTGCTTCAGTGGCAGTTCCGATGCGTCGAGCATGTGAGACTGGAACAGGTTCGCCTGTCCGGCGGCACGGCGACGAGCTGTTTCGGCAATCAGCGGACGGAGAAACTTGTCGACTTTCTCCGGCTGACAATGGTCCGTGTGCAGCGCCACAAGAACGTTGTGCCGCGAGGCGAGCTGATGCGCGGCTTCGGCCAGAACGATGGCGCCGAGAACCATGTCTTTGACGTTCAGCCCCGAGGCGAATTCCGCGCCGCCGGTGGAGATCTGAATGATTCCGTCCGACTGCTTGTCGGCAAAGGCCTTGAGTGCGCCGTTGATTGTCGGGATCGAGGTAACGTTGATGGCGGGGTAAGCGAAGTCGCCATTTTGCGCGGCATCAAGCATGGCGCGATACTGGGCGGGAGTCGCAATCGGCATTTCGGGTCTTCCGTAGCTGAGATTATCTTGCGATCAAAGTCCGAGAGTCTGCTCTTCGTTCGCTTTCGTAGCAGTTTCGTGGGAGAGGTTCAAGCGTCTCGAATCCTGCAACGCCGAGCCTTCACGTCATTCTCGCTTTGACGCCGGCCAGGCGGAGCCCGGGAGCTGAACCCGGTTGTGCGCAGCGGGATCGCGGCAAATCGATCGCGACGCTTTATCGTCCACAACAGGGGGACCAACGGAAGTTGAGCCGACAAAGCCCGATTGCGGACGTTCGTCCCGCTCAATCGTTGTTAGCGCGCTTTTCGTCAGTACGCGTCTTCCGGTTCTGCCAGGGGTTCAGGAACCGCATCAGGTCGCCGCGGCTCCCGGTTCCCGGTTTTTTATGGTCGTCATCGCCGGAGCCGGTTTGCGGCTCGAGCGGAACGATCTTGAGATCGTCGAACTGCACTTCGCCGAGTCCGTTGAGGCTCATCGTCAACGAGAAGTCTCCCGAATCTCGCACTTCGCGGACGAGCTCGAACCGTTGCCAGTTGCATTTGTCGCGAAAGCGGAGAGCGCCGACGGAACCGGTCAGATTGTCGTACAGCATGATCCCGTCGAGACTGCCGGTGACCGGCGTGCTGACGCGCACCCAACCGGCAATGTGCACAAGTTGGCCGGCCGTCACGGGAACAGGGGGCGTGCAGACAGTGACGGGGCTCTGCGAGATCACGTGCGGCGTGTCGACTCCGATGGCGGGCACGGCGATCATTCGCAGAGCGTAGTTCCCCTTCGCTCCTTTCCGGTTGACGGGATACAGCTCAGCTGCTGCCCGGACGCCCTCGACCTCGTTCTGCGAGTGGAACCAATTCTCGATGATCGATTCCTGATTCTCGAAGTTACCCGACTCCAGGAGATTTCGAGGTGGGTTCGATTTCGCCCTCCCGATCCGGTTGATCATCCGCCAATGGTCGGGGAGCGTCTGGAAGCAGATCGTGTACGGGCTCGAGATCGGCGAGGACATTCTGAGCGCCTGGTTCCAGTGGGCGCGTTGCAGAATCCGCATGGCCTGCATGGCGTCGGCTGCTTCGATTCGCGCCGTGTCGTAATCTTTATGGTCCCACGCTGCCTCGGCCACATCGATGTGCTGCTGGGCAGAGCTCAGAATCTGAGGAGCATCGGTCTGCAGAACGTCGAGAGATCGCAGCTCTTCATCGACGACGCGAACGCGTGCGAGCTTCGCCTTCGCGAGATCGATCGCGGCACGGGAATAGGCGGGGGCGATCTGCTCGATCTTCGCGTCGAGTTTTTCTTTCATATTCAGATCGGACAGAACGATGCGGGCGTCCTGATCAAATTTCTTCAGTCGGACCTGTAATCCTCCCGGCACCCGCTTCCGGACCGATGGACTTCCCGGCGAATCGCCCGGCGAGAGAGTGCGGGCACTCGTGGGTGTAATTTCCCAGGCTTGTGCCGAATCGTGAACGCCCGGAATAACGAGGCTCGCATCGTTGGCGGCATTCTGCTTGGGAACAAACTGCCCGTTTCTGTCGTACCACTCGGCAAGCACCAGCGTGCCCAGATGACTTTCGATGATGGCAGCTTCCAGCTCGCCCGCCGTTTCATTCGCGAGACGGTCCTGGGCCATCCGTTCGGTCGCAAGCCGCTCAACCTCTTTCTTGCCGGTAGCGGTCTTTAGCGAGACGGAGTCAATTTCCCTGCGTCCGATCTGGCGGGCGGCCGAATCTCCCACCGTGAAGGGGACGATCTCCGACACCGAGCCGGCTGCGAGCCACGGCTCGAGGAGTTCCAGTTCCAGATTGATCATTGTCATAACGAGTCGCCGTTCTTCGGCGCCCGGACTCTTGTCGTCGAGCGAGGTTCGCTTCCAGTATCCAATCGCGCGGCAGCCCGCGGAGAGCGCGGCGTAAACCTGCATGCGGATCTGTTCCGGCTCAATGACGATCGGAGCGCGGCCGAGCGATTCACGCCAGCGCGAGTTCGCAGCGACTGGTTCGGTCTGAGTCCAGGTCATCGGGAACGTTCCCGGATTCGCGAGCTTCCGCTTCTGAATCAGCCAGTCGCGGTAATCTTTCGGCGACATGGTCGTACCGATGGAGTGGCGGCTCGTGCTCAGCAGATCGAGATGCCGTGAGAAGACACGTTCCAGTTCCATGACGTCGGCGGCAATAGGTCGGCGGAACTTGCGGTCGGCATGGCGAATCTGTTCGTTCCAGGCGATCAGGTTGGCACGCTTCTCCTCCGGAACGAGTGTGCCGACGTACCAGATGAGAATCCGGGCCGTCTCATCGCCGAACGGGACGATCCCGGCTGTTCGCGCGTCAAGAATCTCTCCAGACTCCGAGACGGCGCACGGCGGCTCCGCCATCGCCCACATGTTGTGCTGCTTCAATTCAGCAAGAAGCTTTCTGTCGTTGAGATCGGGAATGAGAACGACATTGAATCCCGCGTTCTTCAGCGACTCGATCGATTCACCGTGATACGGGGTGATGCGAGCAAAATAAGGGCGGCCTTCGACTTCCAGGCGACCCAGACGAAGCTCCACCGAGCGGACTGCACCTTCGTCCGCGACGACCTGTTCCACCTGCTTGTCCGGCCGCGGATCGACGATCGGCCCGAAACGAAGATCGTCGATGAAGATCTCACCCGGGCCCGCAGAAACGGGAACGGCAACGTAGATGCGATCGACGTAAAGGTCCTGATGGTTGAGGTTGGGATTGCGGAGTCGCGCGCGTTCGTTGACGAGCATCTCCTGAATTCGCTTATCGGTGGTCATGCAACGAAGCTGCTGCCACTTGCCAGGAGTGCTGTAGGTTTCCCCGCGGATGAGCGCTGTGAGCGCCATGTCCTTTTCAGGATCCTTCTGGTTCGGAAAGACGACGCGCAGCCAGACGGTGGCGCCCGGGCGGTTCGATCGAATCTGAACCGCGGCCGTGAGTTCGGGATAGACCCGCGATGGCTTGAGCGGGACGTAAAACGACAACGTTCCGCCGGCACGGGGGGAGAAGAATTCGATGGCCTCCGACGAGCGACCTTCGCCGACTCGGATCTGCCGGTCGAGACGATGCGACCGGACCGATGCGCCCCCCGTTTCGTCCACGGTGCAGATCGTCTGGTCGCCGTCGAAGTTCTCGAGATGTTCCGGAGCGGCAGCGCAGGGTGAACCGGCGACACCGGCCATCGCCAGTACGCTCGCGATCATCGCGACTTGAAGCCAGAACTGCCGGCTCAAGATTCGTCTGCTCCCGTCCTTGGGAGTTGTCGCCAATCGGGGCGAGGAATCAATTCTTACGCAATCGTTGAAAACGGACGTGCGGCCGCACTTCCGCGCGCAGAACGAGAGTTCTGCGGCGGCGAAGCTTCCCGAACGCGGCTCGAAACGTTTTCCAAATGCAACGTCCGGCAATCCGGGGCGCGCCGACGTAAGTCC
>JBFWWA010000271.1:0-6644 GCA_050246455.1 Planctomycetaceae bacterium | reverse complement strand
GGAGTACGGCGACCGATCCTCCGAAATAGTTCGCGACGAGAAGATGCTTTCCGGACGGGTGAATGCTGACATACGTCGGGCCGGCTCCTCCCGAACGGACGGTGTTGAGCGGAGTCAGGCTTCCATCGGCTCGATGGATTCTGAAAGCGGTGACGGTACCTTCCTTCGTCTCGCCCACGCGGTCCGTTTCGTTCGCGGAATAGAGTACTGTTCCTCCGGCGTTGACCGCGAGACAGCTCGGACTGGTTCCCATTTCCTGAACGCCGTCGGCGGTGAGCGCGCCGGTTTCGCGATCGACGCGAAATCGATGAATGCCGCGGCCATTTCCCGGCGGTAGATCGACCTGCGTCGGCAGCACGTCGCGCAGCGGCGAACTGAACGTGCCGACATAGGCGAACAGCGCGCCCTGGGGAGGGCTCACTTCCGCGCTCAGCAGATTGTCCGTGAGGACCGTTGACCCTGCGAGTGCGGCGGCAGCTGATTTGAGAAACGTTCGTCGCGAGTCGTGGTGAGAAATCATTCGGAGTGGGCCTGCTCTGTGTTGTCGAAGTGAGAATGGGCGCGAGGGTCAGTCGTGCGAAACCGTGAGACTGTTCAAGTACTCTTCGAGATTGGTGAAGCCGTCGTTGTTCCGGTCGCCGTTGCGATCATCCGGCTTCGAGGGGTTGAGCGTATGCTGCTGCTCCCAGTCGTCCGGCATTCCGTCGCGGTCGGTATCGAGCGGCGCGGGCTCGCTGTGGAGCCTGGGCCAGCCTCCCACCTGCCGCTGGGAGTCGATCAGTCGGTGGGTGCGGTCTTTGACACCCGCAACGAGCCGCTGGTCGGCGGCATCGCGCCGTCGCGACGCGCCGGCAAGTTTGAGGACTCGTTCGTACGCATTGCCTGCGGAATCGGTATGAGGCGCGGCGTTGCCGACATCGAATTCCGATGCGGAGCGAATCTGTTCGAGTGAAGTTGCGAGGTAGCCCCCTTTCGACCAGCGCTCGAAGTCGATTGCGGAGAAATCTCGGTTGTCGAACTCCGGAGATCCTTCGAAGAGGTTGCCGGACATAAAGACCTGGAGCGCCCCTGCGTTCTCCGTTTTGACCGCGAAGGGACGCCTGCCGGGAACGGTGTCGGGTCCGGGACGGTAGTAATTGCTGATGGCATTGATGCGGCAGTTGCCGAGATTGGTGGCGCCGCTCAGGTTGTAGATGACGTTGTTCCGGAAATCGGCGATGGCCTCCGGCCTGGTTTTGCGACTGCCGCCGAGCGTGGGGTGCCGCTCGCGGCTGCTGGCGAAAAGATTGTGATGCAGCGAAATGGAAGCGGTGAGATCGCGGAAGGAGGCCAGCATTGCGTGGCTGCCATCCTCATGGAGGCTGTTGTTGAGCGCTTCGGCGTAAATGGACCACTGCAGCGTGAAGTTGCCGCCGCGGCGCAGATCGTGATTGCCGTCGATCCCCCACGATGCCGTGACGTGATCAAAAATGACGTGGTCGACGTCATCCGTATTGATGCAGTCCGGCCCGGAGGGACGGGGCTTGTTCTCGTCTCCGAGACGGACGCGGATGTAACGGACGATGACATGAGACGCGCGACGGATGCGAAACGTCTGATCCTTGAGGCAGATTCCGTCACCCGGCGCCGTCTGTCCGGCGATGGTGAGGAACGATTTGTCGATCAGGAGCGGGGTCTTGAGCGAGATCGTTCCGGAAACGTCGAAGACGATCGAGCGCGGTCCATTCGCCGTCCTTATACCTTCGCGCAAAGACCCAGGACCGTCATCCTGCAGATTCGTGACATGATAGACGTCGCCGCCGCGTCCGCCGCGAGCGAATCGTCCGAACCCTTCCGCACTCGGAAAAGCGATCTGCTGCGTCGAATCTGGCGAGGGTTCGGCGGCGTGCGCGAGCGGAAGTGAAAGGAACAACAGGGGAGCGATCAGGCAGGGAGTGAATCTCGGCATCAGGTACTCGCAGGCATCAAAGAATTCGGTGCCGGTTCGTGCACCGGTGGACCTCCATTGGACGCGTCCCACGCAACGAATTCAACCACGAGGGGGAGTGCGGCGCCGGGGGAACTCGGCCGGGCACTTCTTCTCAGCCGGCGATAATATGGCGAAGAACCCGACATCAGCGACAAGCTGAGGCATCGGCTCACGCGGCACTTCCTGCGAGAGAAACCATGAGCGACAACCGTTTTGAAATGGACGGCCGGTCGATGCGGGAGCGGATGCTCGCCGGCGATTCGTATATTGCGAACGATCCGGTTCTCATCGAAGAGGCAGATCGCGCCGCGGTGCTGACAGCGCAGTACAATGCGACCGCTCCCGACGATCACGCGGGGCGCGAGCGGATCCTTGGGGAACTGCTCGGCAGTGTCGGTGAAGGAACCGTGATTCGTCCTCCGTTTCGTTGCGACTACGGCTATCGCACGCAGATCGGCGCGCGAACGTTTGCCAATTTCGGGCTCGTTGTCCTCGACGTCGCGGAAGTGATCATTGGCGATGACGTGCAGATTGGGCCGAACGTACAGCTTCTGACAGCGACGCATCCGGTCGAGCCCGGGCCCAGACGCGCGAAATGGGAAGGATCGCTGCCCATTCGGATCGGCAACAACGTCTGGCTGGGTGGCGGGGTCATTGTTTGTCCCGGAATCACGATCGGCGAGAACACAGTCGTCGGCGCGGGGGCGGTTGTCGTCCGCAGTCTGCCTGCAAACGTTGTCGCGGTCGGGAACCCGGCACGCATCGTTCGGGAGCTTTAGCTCACTCCGCCGAAGTGGTGCGCAGCTTGACTCCCAGCCTGTCGACGAGGAACGAATAGACATCGACCGTCTGTTCGATCCGCGCGGAGAGGGGAGAATCTCCGCCGTGCCCGGTATTCGAACTGGTGCGGAGCAGAATGGGCTCGCTGGAGGCATTGGCATCCTGCAGGCGGGCGACCATCTTCCGCGACTGCATCGCATCGACGCGAGGATCGTTCGCGCCGGTGAGAAAGAGCATCGCGGGGTACTTTGCGCCGTCCTTCACTCGGTGATAGGGGGAATAAGCGTAGAGCGCGCGGAACTGATCGGGATCCTTCACCGTGCCGAATTCCGGAATGTTGAACACACCGTTGGGAGAAAGCTCGACGCGCAGCATGTCGAAGATTCCGACGTGCGCGACCACCGCACGCATCCGGTCGGGATGCTGCGTCGCCAAGGCCCCCACCAGGAGGCCGCCGTTGCTTCCTCCTTCGATGGCGAGTTTATCGGGAGATGTGTAACCCTCTTCGACGAGATGGTTCATTGCCGCTGCGAAGTCGTCGAAAACATTCTGCTTGTTCGTCAGGTTCCCCTGGCGATGCCACTCCTCGCCGAATTCGCCACCGCCGCGAATGTTCGCGACCGCGTAGACGAATCCTTGTTCCAGCAGGACTTTCCGAACGGCGCTGAACTGCGGCGAAAGACTGATGCCGTACCCGCCGTAGCCGGTGAGGAGCGCGGGGTTCCTGCCGTCCCGCTTCATCCCCTTTGCGAACAGGATGTTGACCGGTACGCGCGTGCCGTCCTTCGACGTGGCGAATTCACGAACAACCTCAACGTTGCTCAGGTCGACCGGAGATGCGGTGGCGAGCCCGGTTTTCTCTGTGCGTCCATTCCTCGCGGAATACTGATAATAAGCCGGTGCCGATACGAATGACGTATTGGAAAAGAGCACGTCGTCCCCGTCGAGTCGCGTCAGTCCGCCGACGGAGGAGACGGGAAGCTGCTTCGGCGCGGCGAGCGGTTTGCCTGCGAGATCGAAGACGCGGAGCTCGGAGGGCCCTCCCCGCTGGTAGAGAATGTAAAGGCGCGAGTCTGTGACCTGCACGCTTCCGGCGCCGCTGTGAAAACTGGTGACGATCGTATCGTCGCCTTCGGGAACAATCACTTCCGCTCGGCTGACGTCGGGATTCGAGAGGGAGAGGCGAAGAATCCTGCCGCGCGGGGCATCGACGTTCGAAACTAGGGAAAGTGTGTTATCTTTTCCGAACGTTGCCTGGACGATCTGATCCTTGAAGATGCTCAATCGATTCCATTCTCCCTGCGAAGAACGAAGATAGAGCGCGAACTCGCCGCCGTCGCCGTCCTGCACGGTGGCGAGCAACGTTCCCGATTGCGAGTGCATCTCGAATTGAATTTCCGCGACGCGCGGGAAATCTTTCCCGAGCTCATAACGGTCGGTTGCCGTGGGAGTGCCGAGCTGATGAAAGTAAATCTGCTGAAAGAATCCGAGATCTTCGGGGGGGCGCTCTCCGTCGAGAGGATGACGGGTGTAGTAGAAGCCGTTGCCGTCGAGTCCCCAGGCCAGGTCTCCGCCGGCCGTCCCTGAATTGACGCGCGGCACGACCTCGAATATCGATTTGCCGGTTTCGACGTCAAAGATTGTGACGTCTCCCGATTCGGTTCCGCCGCGCGAGAGCGAGACCGCGACGCGCTTTCCGTCGGGCGAGGGGACGTACCAGTCGATTGCCGTCGAGCCGCTGGGGTCGATCTGATTCGGATCGACCAGCACGCGCGCTTCGTCCGGTTTGACGAGCGGCATGACGACCAGAAACGGCTGCTGTTTGGGCGGTTCTCGCTTGATCGCGAACAGACGATTCTTCCGGTACGCCAGTTCGGAATATCCGATGGTTTTTGCCGACATGATGGCCGTGACGCGTGCTCGCAGCGCGTCGGTCGCCGGAAGCCGATCGAGCCAGGCGCGGGCGAACGCGTTCTGTGCGTCGCTCCAGGTTTGCACGTTCGTGTCGTTCCCGTTCTCCAGCCAGCGGAAGTCGTCGCGGATCGTCACGCCGTGATAGGTGTCTTCGACCGGAAGCTTACGGGTTGCGGGGGGCATTGCAGATTCTCCGTTCCCAGACAGCAAGGCTGCGCTCAGCAGAAGAGGCATGATCGTCATAAGTCCCTTTCGCTCGATGGGTGCGGAACCGCTCCCTGATTGTACGTTGCGTCGGACTCGCTTCGCGAGGCGCAGCGTGTCTGTGAGCGTGAATGCGGACTGATGCATCGGCATGGGATTTGCCATTTCGGGAAATGTGACGGGAAGACAGTTTCTCCGCAAGATTTCTGAGCGGCAGCGTACCAGCCTGCGTCTCGGCCTGGCCGATTATTGACCAGACCCATGCGCGGGACGCTGAGCATCGGAAGCGAATGACGTTCGATCCCGATTTCCGTTTCGACAGCATCAGCCGGCGTTTCCATGCAAGAAGGATCCCATGCGTACGTTTCAGTGCAGTTGCCGAAATCCGGTGTTTTTCGACAACAGCCAATGTCTTGCCTGCGGCAAGGAACTCGGGTTCTGTCCGGTCTGTCAGAATCTTGTCGATCTGAGACCCGACGAGCGGAATGCCTTTCGATGCGGGAATCCGGGATGCGGGACGGGCCTACTGAAGTGCGACAATTACGCGCTGCACAATGTCTGCAATCGCTGCGTTCCCGAGAGCGCCGGCGAGGGAGCGCTGTGCGACTGCTGCCGATTCAATGACACGATCCCCGATCTTTCCGTTCCTGGAAATCTTCAGAAATGGGGACGGCTGGAAGCGGCCAAGCGCAGGTTGTTTTACGACCTCTGCCTGCTTTCGCTTCCCTACGGCCAAACAGCCGACCAGATCGATCCACCGCTCACGTTCGATTTCAAAGCGGACATTGTTCCCGACCACCGCTCGTGGCGTTCGATCGGTCGATCCGAAAAGGTCTTTACCGGACATGCCAACGGCCGGATCACGATCAACATCCGCGAGGCGGACGACGTCGAACGCGAGAAGGCACGCATCAGTTTCGGCGAGGCGCAGCGAACCCTCATCGGGCATTTTCGTCACGAGATCGGCCACTACTACTGGGACCAGCTCGTCAAGGGACGCCGCGAAGAGGAATGCCGGACGATCTTCGGCGATCACGACAATCCGAGTTACGCCGACGCGATCGAAACGTATTACCAGCAGGGGCCTCCGGCCGACTGGCCGACGCGTTTCATCAGCGCCTATGCGGCGATGCACCCCTGGGAGGATTTCGCGGAAACATGGGCCACATACCTCGACATGGTCAGCACGCTTGACACGATGAACAATCTGCAGAGCGACGCGGGACTGCCGCATGATGCGCCGATCGAACAGCTTGTGGCGCGCTATCAGAAACTCGGCGTATTACTCAATGAGATCAATCGGGGCGTGGGATTGCTGGATGTGGTCCCGGAGGTCTTTGTTCCACCGGTCATCGAGAAACTGAGGTTCATTCAGCATCTCGTGGAACTTGGCCGTGCGGAGAACGGTGCGATCGGAGGAACACCGGGCGCGGTGCTGCAGAGCGCGTCGCCGGCTTGATTTCGGGTCTTGCGAAGGGGGGGGTGTGATTGCGCGAAGACCACGCCCTTGGCAGGGCGTGCCACCCGAGCCGCGGCATCGATTTTGCTTTCGAGCATGTGGCGGTGTGTGGCAACAGAATCAATCTGCGAGACGGGAGGTCAATTATGCGAATCGTCTATTTCCTCTTCCTGATGGGATTGCTGATTGCCGTGGGGATCTTCGCCGTGCAGAACCACGGGCCGGTGACGCTGCACTATCTCGACCGGAGTCTTTCGACGACGTTGGCGATCATGATCGCCGCGGGCGACCTGCGGGGACGGCGGACGGGGGGGGCGG
>JBFWWA010000270.1:0-6671 GCA_050246455.1 Planctomycetaceae bacterium | reverse complement strand
ACGGGATGATTCCGGTCTTCAACTTCTCGTCGAGGTCGGTGCGGAAATAGTCGACGTCGTCTCCGTACATGCAGACAAGGTTCGCATCGGCGGCTAGAGCCGCGAGCACCGGTCGCAGGTCGAGATGCCGGTTGGAAATGTGAAATACGAGCGTTCCATCCGGACTCAACTTGTCGAGATACATTGCAAGCGCTTCGCGCGTGAGCAGATGCATCGGGATCGAGTCGGAACTGAATGCATCGAAGCAGATCATTCCGTAGCGGCCGTCATCGGCCTCTGCCAGTTTGAGCCGACCATCGCCGAGGATGATTTCGTAATCGCCCCGCCCGCAGTCGCTCAGGTAGGTGAAGTACTTCGGGTTTTCCGCAATATCGCGAACAAGCGGATCGATCTCGTAGAACGTGAAGCGATAGCCGAGGTCGCGGTAGCAGACCGTTGCGCCGGCCCCCAGTCCGACGACCGCGACTTCGTTGGACGAAGGTTTCTTGATCGACTGGAAGACCTGGCCGAGCGTTCCCCCCCGCCAGTAGTACGAGAGCGGCTCGCATTGGCGCGAGAGTTCATTGCTCTGCACGCCATGTTTCGTGGTTCCGTGCAGGAGCACGCGTCCGAGGTCGGTGTGCTGCACCCACAGGACGCCGAAGAAGCTGCGGTCGTTGTAGAGCACTGCCCCGGTGTTCGGCGGGAACATCTTTCCGGCGAGCAGCACCGCACCCACTCCCAGTGCGAACAGCCGCGGGCGATCTGCAAAATAGAGCAGTATCAGCACCGGGCTCGCGGCCAGCACAAAGTAGACGAGGCTGACATGCCCTGACGATTCATGAGTCTTGCCGAGCAGCGCCGCACCTGCGAGCACCACGGCCAGCGAGATAAGCTCCGGCATCCGGCTCGTCGAATCCTTCCTTTCCGGATGCAGACTCCGCTGCAGTATTGCGCCGACAGCCACGGCGATCGGGTATTCGAGCAGCCGGTGAAACACGAGCGGCGCAACGAGGGCGTTGAAGATGCCCCCGAGCACACCGCCGGCCGACATCCAGAAATAGTATTCGGTCAGATGCGCTACCGGCGGCCGGTCGCGCGCGAGCTCGCCGTGGCAGACCATGCATCCGATGAAAAAAACAACGAGATGCGCAACCAGAATGATCCAGCTCGACTCGAACAGCGCTGTCAGCAACAGCAGCATCAACGACGGTGCAAAGATCTGCAGCATCCAGTGATGCAGAAACTCGGCGCGCTTCGAGAAAACGAGGATGAACGAAAGCAGATAAAGTGAGAGCGGAATCACCCAGAGCATCGGAACCGGCGCAATGTCGGTTGTCAGGTGAGTCGTCACTCCCAGCATCCAGCTGGAAGGAACGAATGACAGGGCGATCCACCGGAGTCGTCGCACGAAGGTCACTTCGGCCGTGGGAGCGGCTTTCGATTTACCACGCGGCTTCGCGGTTTCCGCGGCGACTTCACCCACGGTTTCGAACGATCGCTTCGACGTCCAGACGTAGACGGCGCACAGGGCCAGCAGTGCGCAAAGTCCGAAATATCCCCACGTCCACGTACTGCTCTGTGCCGCAAGGCGAAGATTCGGCTCGATCAGGATCGGATAGCCAAGCAGTGCCGCCATGCTTCCGACGTTGCTGGCCGCATAGAGAAAATACGGATCGTTTGCCGACGGATGATCAGTCTTCGAGAACCAGTGCTGCAGCAGCGGCGCGGTTGTCGACAGAACAAAAAACGGCGCACCCACGGCCACCGTCAACAGGCCGAGCAGCCAGAAAACCGGCGTCGATTCCGTCGGAGGCTCGGTTCCATTCGGCAAGGCAATCGGCAGGAGCAGGATCGGCGATGCCGCCACAACGAGATGCACGATCGACTGAACTCGCGGGGAGAGATATCGCGCCGTGAGGTGAGCGTAGGCGTATCCCGCGAGAAGCACGGCCTGGAAGAACACCATGCAGGTATTCCAGACGGCGGGCGTCCCCCCTAGAAGGGGCAGTACCATCCGGGCGAACATCGGCTGGATCGAAAACAGGAGCGTGGCGCTCAGCAGCACCGACACCGCATAAACTGGCAGCGCTCCCATCAAACTCCCAACTCCGGCGCAGACTGTTCGTGACCTGGATCGATCCGTCTGTTGTATCGGCTGGCCGGGGGGATTGACAGTTTCCAACCGGGGAAACGAAAAGACCCGGCCTGGGACCGGGTCTCCGTTTTCCGAGTGTGCGGATCAGCAATTAGTCGCGGTTGCTGCCTCCGGTGAACCGGAAGATGTAGTACGCAATCGTCAGCAGAGTCTGCAGCGTGGCGGCCACATAAGTCCAACCGGCGGCGTTGAGAACCTTGCGAACGGCCACCGCGCCGTCGCCGTCGACGATCTGGTACTCGGTGAGAATCTGCTTCGCCCGGTTGCTGGCGTCGAACTCGACCGGCAGGTTGACGACCTGGAAGAAGAGGACGGCGCCGTAGGCGAAAATGCCGAGCCAGATCAGGTTCATGCTTCCGATCGCGAAGCCGATCATCATCAGGACCATCGACGCAATCGGTCCGACCTGAGCGGCCGGAACGGCGGCGTTGCGGATGACGAGCGGCATGTAGCCATGCGCATGCTGGAGTGCATGCCCCGCTTCGTGCGCGGCGATGCCGACCGACGCGGCGGTACGTCCTTCGTAAACATCGCGACTCAGGCGGAGCACTCGGGAACGCGGATCGTAATGGTCCGAGAGCATGCCGTCGGTCATTTCGACACCGACGTCGGGAAGCCCCGCCTCGTTGAGGATGTGCCGGGCCGCCGCCGCACCGCTGAGACGGGCGGGAACCTGCATCCCGGAATGGAACGCACTCTTCACGCGGAACTGCGCCCAGAACATGAGCAACAGCGCCGGTGCGAGAAACACGAAATACATATAGTCAGGAATATAACCGAACATTGATTTTGTCCTGTTCAGGTGGATCGCACAGCGCTCGGAAACTCCCGACTGCCGCCGCGACCCGGCCCTTCAATCGCTGATATTATACGCAACGCAGATCAGGGGGCGAGGGATCAAACAAAAAGGCTTACGCCTGCTGGATCTTACGTCGCGACCGGTTCCCGAATCCCTTAGGACTTGCCGGCACTTATTCCACGGCGGTGAAGGTTTTCGACCGCGAATGCCGGGCAAAGGGACGCAATTGCCATTCCCGGGGTGCGAAACCCGATTCGTGAAGTTCCGCGAAGATCGGAAGCTTGTCATGCGTCGCGAGTTCGAAACGATCCGCGGACCCGTCGAACCGCCACACTGTGGTCAGGCCTGCAATTCTGGCTCGGAAGAATTGCGGCCTCGCGATTCCGGGACTGTTCGATCCCGGCAGGAAGATGGGCCCTTCCCAGCGCACCTCGCAGGTACGGATCGGTCCTTGTGATCTCCGCCGGCCTGCGTCGAAGTGCGCATCGATCCGCGGTGCTGCTTCTCCGGGAATCCGGAACGTAGCCGATTCCTTCAAGGCGACGTCGATCCGGGCATGCCGGTACGGCGTCGAGAATAGGACTCGTTCCGAGAACGCGAACAGCCGCGACGAGTTGAACGCCTGCAGCAGGAAGAGAGCATCACTCGCGCCGCCGTCACTCTTCGGGCACTGTGCGGCGACGGCGATGCAGACTTCGCGAAAGGTAAGCCCCAGGAACTTCGACTGCATCGCGCTGATCACGAGTCGTGCCGCGCCGTCGAACTGCTGTGGAAGAAGCCCGAATGGATTCAGCCGATCGGCCCAGTACGACCGATTCGCGGTGCCGACGAGCGAGACTTCCTGCACCGGCGCGATGTCGGCAGCGTACTGCGCAGTTTGATGCGGAGAGCAGTTCAAGAGGTCATCGATCCGTGAGTGGCGGAAGGCCGAGGACTCGACGGTAACTGTTGGCGACTCGTTTTGCACCGACCTTCTCGACGATCGCGTTCCATTCAGCAGCAATCTCCTGCAGACGCTTCCGGGGATCGCCGGGATCAGCGAGTGCTTTTCCGATTCCGACCGTCAGCGCTTGCCGGAATTGTCGCGCACCGACAACGGGAAGCTCCACGACGAGACGATGATCCTGCAGCGAATCGGCGACGGCGTCGAGATACTGCAGCGGCTCGTCTGCAACCAGTTCCGGGCCCGACCACGCTTCCGGTCGTCCGGTGTGCGATTTCCGTGTCGGGGATCGGGGCATCTCCGAAAATGCGGACTCGTATCGGTCGATCGCGAGCGTCGCGAGCAGGCTCCAGGCGGCCTGCGCCTCGACGGACGGACTGGCGGACGCGACGCCGCCGCACATCCCTGCGAATCCGGTCAAGGTCACATGGTTCACCTGCTCGTCTCGAGGAGCGTTCCAGGAATTGGTCGATCGATTGTAAATCTGAACGGTTCCGGGAAGCCTGACGACGCCGACCTGAATTCCTTCCTTGCGCGTCAGCGCTTCGACTTGTCCGCCGGCGGGTCCTCGTTCGTAACAGGTGGCGAGGGCCGCTTTCCCCGCGAAGATTTCTTTCCGGCAGTCGGCCGGGGAATAGTCGCGGACTTCCTTCGGCATTCGTGCCACCGCCGCCAGCGTTGCTTCGAGCGCGCGGACGAAGCCGGGCGAATCGATCAGCGGTGCACCGTCATCGATGTTGAAGAAGACCGAGTAGTTCTCGGGATGCTTCACCCAGTTGACGGCGCGAGCGAGAAACATCGTCGCGCGAAAGTTCTCGCTCCAGGGTTCGACCGCGGTCAATCCGGGGGCCCATTTGTCGAGAGTATCGAGAAGCTTCTGGTAGTCTTCCCAGGTTCGGGGAGGTTTGAGGCCGGCTTTTTCGAGAAGATCGCGGCGGTAATACAGCACGAGGACCGGGCTTGCCAGCGGCACAACCGTCGGGAACCTCTGGAGCGATGCGCCGTTCTCTCGCAGCCCCTGGAACAGGTCGATCCAGTGGATCCGTTCGAGAACAGGTTTCTGCTCGGGAACAAGCGTCATCAGCCGTTTCGCACCCCCCAGTTCGCCGAACTCGGTCGGCGAGAAGATCAGGAGATCGGCATCCTTCAGCGAGTTCGGCACTTCCGGTGCGAGCAGCTGATCGATCGGCTGGTCGGCAGGTCCTGCGGGGTATTCGCGAACTTCCGCCGTCGCGCCGGTCTGCTCCGACCACTCGTCGAGCAGAATTCTCCAGTTCGCGGCAAACTGATATCCGGCGGGTGCGGCAACGACAATGGTCGTTCCTGAGAAGGGCTTCGTGACAGCAGCCGGTTTCTCTTCCACCTTGGGGCAGCCGCTGACAAAGCCGCACAGAATCAGCCAGAATGAAATCGCGCGAAGCGAAAACGACGTCGATGAGCTTGTCATAAATCGGTTGTGAAATCCAATACCTGGGAGACACGAATTCGGGTTGCCGATGACTTCCACTATTCCCTGTCGCCGCCGCCGAGAATTACGCGAACGACCATTCGCTTTCCTTCCCGGACGATTTTCACTTCGAGTTCATCTCCGGCACGCTTCGATTCGATGTAGCCGAGAAAATCGTCCGCGGTTTTGATCTCCTGGTCATCCACGCCGACGATCAGATCGGCGGAATTCTGAACGACCTGCTCGACGACGAACAGACCTCGCTTCTGACGAACCGTTTGCGGCCCACGCAACCCGGCCCGTTCCGCGGGTCCGTTCGGGGTCAGCCGTATGATGCGGACGCCGTGGTCAGTTTCAAAGACGCTCTGAATCCCGATTTCCGGACGCATCACGCGCCCGTGGGTAATCAGCTGTTGTACGACGCGGGAGACCAGATTGATGGGAATCGCGAACCCGACGCCGGCACTTTGGCCGTTTTTACTGGCGATGGCGGTGTTCACGCCAATCAGCTTGCCGTGCGAATCGAAGAGCGGCCCCCCCGAGTTGCCGGGGTTCACGGCGGCATCGATCTGGATGATCGATTTGATCGAGCGGCCGGCACGAATCTGCAGCGAACGGTTGAGGCTCGAGATGATGCCGGTCGTCATCGTCCTTTCAAGACCGAACGGATTGCCGATGGCGAAGACCCGCATCCCGACGCGCAGTCCGCTCGAATCTCCGAACTCGACCGGAAACAGGACCTCCTGCGGGGCGGAAATTCTGATGACGGCAATGTCGTTGATCGGGTCGGCTCCCACGAGCGTCGCCGGGTACGTCTCGCCGTCGTACAGGGTTACTTCGACCAGTTTTGCTCCTTCGATGACGTGGTAATTCGTGAGAATGTGCCCTTCACGGTCGATGATCGACCCGGACCCGGTTCCTTCGGAAGAAACATCGACCAGCAGAACCCTGGCCGATGCGGTTGTCGTGATGTTGACGACGCTCTTGTTGTCGCGCTCGTAGACGGCAACGGCGATCGCCTCTTCCGGCGCAAGGCCCTCGCTGTTGAAAACGCGGGATGGGTCAACGTCGCGAACTTCGTGTCGAACGGGCGGCTCGGGACGCGGAAGCCTTGGCCCTTCCCGGAAGATGCGATCGTCGGCGTGGGCCGCGTCATACGTTGCGGGCTGGACGAGCCAAAGGCAGAACATTCCCCCCATCATGCCTGACAGTACGCATCCGGCGATCCATTTCATGGTCCGGTTCCCCCGCTCGGAATCGCAATTGACGGAATGAGTGCCGGTCCGGGATAATCCCTCCGCCGACGGCCCGACCGGCATTCAGCTCGCTCAATGTGTGTATATGT
>JBFWWA010000269.1:0-6673 GCA_050246455.1 Planctomycetaceae bacterium | reverse complement strand
GTGAACTGGGAAGAAGTGTCGAAGCGGTACGCGGCTGCGAAGTAACGCATTATTGAGAGTCGAGATTCGCGGGTCGTACGGCAAAGTCCGTGCGGCCCGTTTTTTTTGCCATGCTTCCCCCCTTCGGTATCCGATACTTCACGATGCGGTCGTGATCGTGCGCCGACTCGACAATTGAATTTCGAGTTTCCGACCGCGGAAAAGAGGGAGCGGACCACCATGCGAATCAGGACGATTCGATCGGCAATTCTTGCCGCTAGCTGCGCCGGCATGCTCGCAGGCTGCATGGTCCCTCCGCATCGGCTGCCGCATGGCTTCAGCAGCAGCTATCACCGGAACTTGTACGGCATGGAACCTGTCGTCGTCGGAGGAGTTCCGAACGACGCCATTCCTCTCAACCATTCGCCGGGGGTCTTTTTCCCGTCGCGCGTGCACATCGACGCACCCCCGTCGGCTTCGGTCGCGGCTCCGAATGAACGAACCGCGGCGAAGACGGCACCGATCTATATTCCCCCTCCGCAAGCCGCCAAAAAGTCGTCTCCAAAATCTCGTTAGTCGATCGGAATTGTCCGTTTCGGCACGCCTGATTTTGATTTTGACACGCTCCGGGGATATCGCTATTCTCCCGCCCTTCAATCGACTTGCGGCCAGAAGCCGCGGCCGATTTCGAGTGGAAGTCGACTTCATTTCCGCCGAGTTCGCGGTGCATGGACGTGCCGCGGTCCGGTGGCAATCTCTGCTCCCAACTCCCCTCGATCGATTCATCTCGATACGCCAGCCGTACACGGAAGGAAGGTTGCGTGGTCAGCGGTCAACGCGTCGTTGTGGTCGACGGACTGGCCGAGACCGAAGAGGTCCTCAAGGCGGTTCTCGAACCTCGCGGCCTGCAGGTCGAACGGATTCGCGCCCACGCGAAGCTTTCCTCGGACCGCGACTCCACTGCACCGAATGTGCTCGTGCTTCATTCCGACGAAGCGGTGCAGACGAAGCGACGCTCCTGGGACGGCATTCCCTGCGTTGTCATCGGTTCGGCCGATGTTCCCGAAACGAACCGGCTCTCGGGCGACTTGCGCTATCTTCAGAAGCCGTTCTGCTACCGCGAGCTGATTCGCGCCATCGAACAGCTTCTTGCTGCGGACGAACAGTAAAGAGTCGTCGCGTCGCGAGTACTCAGCCAAACCTGCGCGTTCCAGCCCGCGGCCCTCATCAATGCCCGCCGGTGAGAACATACAACGTCAGCACATACAACGCGCTTGCAATTGCCAAAGTGTACAGACTGCAAAGCACTGCGGAGGCGACTGCCAGTTTGCGAACCCAACCTCCCGACTGATTCGTCCGCACAACCGCAGCCATTGCGACGAATGGAGAGAACGGGACTGCCCAGAATGTCGCAACACTGAATACCGCGAGAGCCGTCGTCGCAAAATCGGGACGTTCAGCAGTTGATTCTGGATACATGACTTCCACCTCCTGAAACGCCCAACAGTTTGCTGCAGTCATGACGTCGGGAAGAACTCGTCAATCATCGAACTCTCAACAATCCTCGATGATTATCGATATCTGAGTTCTCAGAGTACAAGAGAATTCGCGAAATCACATTCGATCACCGCCACCAGCCGTGATTTGCCACGCATTCTCTGAGCGCGGGCTCATTTTCCGGGCAGCAAGTCCGCCGGTGATTCGGAATACGATTTCACCACGAAGGCACGGAGTTCACGGAGAAGTTAATGATCAGAATGCGGGAAACATTCCTCGTTCTTGCCGTCCTCCATTCTCAATCCCCCATCCTCGCCTCGCCCGAACTCCGTGCTCTCCGTGTCTCCGTGGTGAGAAGCTCCTTGAGTCCATAACGAGTTGCGGGATTCGAACTGGCCAACTCAATTCGCGCGTGTGCTCATTAAAACTTTCGCACTACCGTACTGGCTGGAGTTCTTCGGCCTGAAGCGTTATCGAATGGCCTTTCTGATACGCCTTCGTCCCATAGATCTTTTCGGTATGTTTTTTGAAGCCGACCTTTTCGGCCGTCAGCATAATTTCCGGCTTCCCGAAGAGCGTGCCGCCGTATGTGTCCATAACTCGATAGGCTCCGGTTTCTGTGGTCGTCTCCGGTGGACCTTTGGGATTGGCCCCCATTTGCAACTCCACAGTCGCTCCCTCAACCGGCTTTCCCTGGCCATCAACGATATTTCCTTCGACGGAAATGATCGCGTCGCAGCCACACAGGCTAAGCATCGCAATGCAGGTCACAAACCATTTCATCGCATTTTCCCGCGCCTACGGAACCGGCCGATTGTTACACCGAGCGACTCCAGTATAGCCCAATCGCGAACCGTCAAAGTCCACACGCGTTCGTAGTCAAGCCTGTTTTCTGTTCGCAGCCGCGATCGCCGTGCTTCACGTCACCCAATTTCCGCCGCTGAGTGGTGGACAATTCCCGCCGTGGTATGATGGATTTCCCCGCGCATCGCTGGATGCGTGGGAAGATTTCGCGCAGGAAGTGCCGTTATTCCGGAGACGCGACGTGACGAGCCATGCCGCTTTCCGTCCGCCGAAGGGTGTCGGACCTGCCAACTCGCCGGAAAGCCGATTCGTGTCGAAAGCGACGCTTTTGGTCATACACGGAGCCGACCAGGGAACCCGATTCGAAATCGGGGACCAGCCGGTCGGCATCGGACGCGGCGCGCGCAATGAAATCCGCATCATCGACAACGAAGTCTCGCGGCAGCATGCCACGATTCATCGGGCAAACGGCACGTTCATTCTCACCGATCGCAACAGCTCGAACGGGACCGCGGTCAACGGCCAGCAGGTTCGCGTCCGTGAATTGAAAAACGGCGACCAGGTGCAGGTCGGCCGGAGCGTGTTTCTCTTCAACGAGAACATCGTTGACGAGGAATCAAAGTATATCGCCGGTCGCGTCGATATTGTCGGCCGCCAGAGCGGCGATGACCGCTCCAGCATCGTTGGCGAAGTCAGCCAGGAATTCGGACGGACGCTGCTCGATCGGAGCACGGTCGAAGGGCCCGCCCTTTCGCAGACGCTCGCCAACCTGCAGGCGCTCTATCGAATTTCCGATGAAGCCGTCAGCCCGTCAATTTCTCTCGATCAGCTCCTCAAGCGCATTCTCGACCTCACGATCGACGTCGTCGGAGCGGACCGGGGCTGCGTGCTGCTTGACGACCCGGAGACCGGCGAAAAGGTCCCGCAGGTTCTCAGCTACAGTCGCCGCACCGATCATTCCGCGCGAATGCCGGTCTCCCGCAGCATCGTCGATTACGTTCTGCAGAAAGGTCAGGGAGTTCGCACTTCGGACGCGCGCACCGATCAGCGCTTCGAACCGGGGCAGAGCATCCTGCAAGCCGGCATCTGCGAAGCGATGTGCGTGCCGATGCAGGGGCGCTACGCGACGGTCGGCGTGATTTACGTCGACACGACGACACCCCCTGAACGGGTCATCCTCCGCGGCGGCGCATCGCATCAGTTCAGCGAAGATCATCTCCGCCTCCTCGTGGCGATCGGCCGTCAGGCTGCTCTCGCGGTCGAGAACAACCGGTACCAGCAGGCCCTGGTGAAAGCGGAGCGTCTTGCCGCAATGGGCCAGACGATCGCCGTTCTCAGCCATCACATCAAGAATATTCTGCAGGGTGTGCGCGGCGGCAGTTACCTGATCGACATGGGTCTCAAGGACCATAACGAAGATATCGTCCGCAAGGGATGGGGAATCGTCGAGAAGAATCAGGGAAAGATTTACCACCTCGTGATGGACATGCTGACGTTCAGCAAGGAACGGCAGCCGGCCATGCGCGAAGCGGTACTCAACGAAACAGTCGGCGATGTCTGCGAGTTGATGCAGGCCCGGGCAGCCGAGTGTCAGATCGCGCTCGAGTGCCGGCTGGCACCGTCGATGCCGACCGGAACTTTTGACGAAGAGGGAAGTCATCGCGCGGTCCTTAACGTCGTCATTAATGCCATCGATGCCATCGAGGGAATCGAAGGGGGACGCGTCGTCGTCGAAACGGGACACGACGCGGCACACGACATGGTCTACGTCGCGGTGACCGACAACGGACCCGGCATTCCCGATGATCAACTCGGTCGAATCTTCAACATCTTCGAGTCAACAAAGGGGGGCCGCGGCACCGGCCTGGGGCTTGCCGTCAGCCAGAAGATTCTGCGCGAGCACGGCGGAGAGATACGCGTCGAGAGCAAACCGGGCTTCGGTTCGCGTTTCCTCCTGACCTGGCCGCGGCTTGACGATGAGCACCGCGCGGCCGACTCGCCCCCCGCGGGGAATTGATCAGAAGCTCGGCCGCTTGCCGGTTGACTTCGTCTTCGTCTCCGATTTCGTCGGCGTCGGCTTCGCAACGGGCTTTGCGGCTCCGCCCTTGAGCGCCAGCGGCGGAAGCGAATCGAAATCGACACCGATCGCGTTACCGGTCTCGGTCCAGGTCATTCCCTTGGAGTTCGGCAACAGGCGGAAGTCTTCCGCCTCGATCTCCGTGATCTTGGGAATGCTCTTCGCCAGAAGGACACCGTCATCGTCGAGGAGCGGGCGAACGACGTGAGCCGCCCCCCAGACTTTCGGCCAGTCGACCCGAGCGATCGTCGTTGCGCTCGATTCGTTGGGTGCCGAAGAGTTCACCTGGAACGGACCAATCTGCTGCGAATAGCCCGTGGAGGTCTCCCACCATTCCATGCGGCCATCCTGCTGGGCGTTCCCCGCATACGCGAGCACTACCGGCGGAGTTGCTCCCTCTGCCGGAAGCGCGGAAAGGAACGCCGATTGTCCGACGAACATGCGGAGCGGGGACTGCGTGTTGCTACCAGCAGCAGCTCCCTCCACGTTGACGAACGCGCGGCCCGCCGCAAGGGTGCAATGCGAGATTTCGATTGCGCACCGAACATCGGCTGTCGGCAACTGCACGTTCAGAATGCGATCAGGAGTGACCATCAGGCTCTGCTCAAGAAGCAGGCCCCGATCATTGCTGTCGATCGTGACGATCGGCCCGCGCGAGAACAGGTAGCTCTGAGAAACATAACCGTACTGCTCGTACTTGCCGGGGACCTCGCTCTTTTCCGCGGAATTCGCCGTTCGCTTCCAGCGAATCAGCCCTTCGAAGCCGGGATTCTCGAGAAGCTGCCCGACGAGACTGCAATTGCGCACGGCAAAACTTCCGTCGTCAACGGAGAGCATCCAGGCGACCTGTTGCTGGCGAGTTGTCAGCGGAATCTTAAAGTTCGCATTCACGAGCTCAACGCTTCCGCCCGTCACGCTGATGAACGAGTCCCCGGCGGCGCTTTTGTCTCCTCTCGGCTCGGCGAGCTGCACGGAGAGCGATGAATGGGCTTCCGAATTAAACTCGATTCGGAACGACTTCCCCTGCACGCGGATCGGGCTGGAACTCTTCGGCCCCGATCCGCTGATCTCAAAAACGGTTCCATCGGGCCACTCCTCGGTGGAAATAATCTTCCCGAGGTCGACCGTACGATCGTTCAAGTCGATGATTCGTTTCTCGCCGGTGGCGATCCCGGTCGCGAATTCAGCGGGAAGTGCGGGACGCTCGGCAATGGCGACAGCCCGATCAACAATCTCCGTCGCCGGGGTCGTCAGCCGCGCGAAATCGCAACCTGGCTTCCCCCCGTCGGTCGCCTTCGTGCTGCCGGACGTCGGAAGAGACGCGTCGAGCTTCTTTGCCTCAAGAGCCGCAATGCTGGAGATCTTTTCAACCGGCCAAACCTCCGGCTGGAATTGCACGAGATCGACCGGCTTCCCCCACATCTGCTGCCAGGCAAGAGGATCAGCGGCCGTTTTCTTCGCCCCCTGATCCTTCTGGAGCAACGTCTTCCAGCCGAGGATCTGCGAGTTCTCGATCGACCATTTGAGGAATCCCGGCGCGGAACGGGACATCCCGTCGCCGATGTCGTCCTTCCATCCGATCAGTTTGACGAGCGAGGTTTCCGGCGCACCCGTGCCCGAGCCGACGACCGAGTTCAGAATCTGCACGTTGGTTCCGGTCGGTTTTGCGTCACCGCCGGTGAACTCGAATGCCGATCCGTTTGACGACAAAGCCGAGGAGAAGAAGTGGAAGTTCCGCGGCGATGCGGGGGGCGTGAGGCCTGCCTCGCGATCGACGTTCTGCGACATCGAAACCGGTATCACCGTTTGTTTGGCAATTGCACTCGACTGGCCGGCGGCGCTGGGGCGTCCGTTCGTCAGTTGCATGACCGGCGCGGGTCCGCTGACGAAAAGACAGTTCGACGCAAGGAAATCTGTCGCCGGTAGATTGAAATCGATTGCCGTCAGGTTCTCTCCGCGAACAAAGACGTTCTCGAACAGAACCTTCGGTCCGCGACCGGCGCGCGTCTCGGTGGAATTGAACGTGAATGCAGCCGTCGGTCCGGCTCGTTTGCCCAGAAGCGTGACCGAACAGTTACGGACGGTCAGATCTCCTCCACGAGAGCTGAACAATCGCTGCGTTTCATTTCCCGAAAACTGGGCTCCAATTGCGGCGATATGAACGCCCGAAAGCACCAAGGTGCCGCCGGCCACTTCCACTACCGGCGGCGTCGTGTCTTCGGGATCCGGCGCGAGCACGATCAGCGGTTGGGATCCTGCAGGACCGGAAATGACGACCGATCCCTCCGACTCGATCCGGATGGGAGGCAGAAGGAA
>JBFWWA010000268.1:0-6678 GCA_050246455.1 Planctomycetaceae bacterium | reverse complement strand
GGCGTCCTCGTCAACGTCGAGCGTGCGGCCGGCGGGCTGCAGATTACCGCGAGCCACAATCCCGTCGAATGGAACGGGCTCTAGCCGTTTTCGAACGAAGGCTCGGTCTTCAATGAAGATCTCGGCCGCCGTTTGATCGAGATTCTTGATTCGCAGAAGTTCCGGCTCGCATCGTGGGACAAGCTCGGTTCGATCGAAGTGCTGAAGGACCCCTCCGCCGCGCACCTCAATCGCGTGCTCGGGCTCGTTAATGCCGGAAGGATTCGATCGCGAAAGCTTCACGTTGTGCTCGACTGCAACCACGGCTCCGGCTCCATTCTCGGGCCCAGGCTCCTCGAATCAATCGGTTGTCGCGTCGACGTGCTCGGCGGCGTCGCCGACGGCAAGTTCGAACATCCGCCGGAACCTCTCAAAGAGAATCTGACCTCGCTTTGCGAGACCGTGAAGCGCCTCGGAGCCGATGTCGGTTTCGCACAGGATCCTGACGCGGACCGGCTGGCCATTGTCGACAACACCGGCCGATACATCGGTGAAGAACTGACTCTCGCCCTTTGTGCGGATCATGTCCTCGCGAACCGCAAAGGACCGGTGGTCGTTAACGGATCAACGAGTCGCGCGACGGCGGACATCGCCGAAAAGCACGGCTGCCCCTTCCACCGGTCGTACGTCGGGGAGGCGCATGTCGTCGCGAAGATGAAGTCGGTCGGTGCGGTTCTCGGCGGTGAAGGGAACGGCGGGGTCATCGAGCCGAAGGTCGGACTCGTTCGCGACAGTTTCGTCTCGATGGCGTACGTTCTCGATGGTCTCGCCGGAGGCAAACGGACGCTCGCCGACTGGGTCGATTCGCTGCCGCAATACGCCATCATCAAAGACAAGCTCACCTGCCCCCGCGAACGGGTCGGAGCGGCGAGCGCCGCCCTCCGTGCAGCCTTTGCGGACGCCTCCGCCAACGAAGGGGACGGTCTCCGCCTCGACTGGGCCGACCGCTGGGTGCAGGTGCGCGCGAGCAACACCGAGCCGATTCTCCGAGTCATCGCCGAAGCGCCGGACAATACAACCGCCCGCAATCTGTGCGATACCGCGATGCAGGTCGTGCGCGAAGCCGTGGGCAGGTGATTGCTTTCCGCTGGCCGCCTTTCGGTTCGCCGCGGCGCGAACTATAATCGGTTCATACACGCCGAATTCGCGCCTCTCACGTCGACCTCACGAAAATGCCTCACGAAAAACGTCCGAAAAAAGAACCGGAAGACCGTCGCAGTCCGAAGCCGGAAGCAGCCGACGACAAAGGGCTCGTCCGCCTGCAGCGCTACCTCGCGTCCGCCGGACTCGGCTCGCGCCGCCACTGCGAGGAATTCATTCTGGCGGGGCGCGTCGCGGTCGACGGAAAAGTCATCACCGACCTCGGAGTCCGGATCGATCCCCGACAGGAAGTCCGCGTCGATACCGAAATCGTCCGACCGGAGCCGAAGCGCTACTACCTGCTCAACAAGCCGAAAGGGTGCGTCTGCACGAACCGCGATCCCGCCGGCCGGACACGCGCGATCGATCTTGTGCCGTTCGACGGACCTCGACTCTTCACCGTCGGCCGACTCGACGAGAACAGCCAGGGACTCATTCTGCTGACCAACGACGGCGAGCTCGCGCATCGGCTCGCCCATCCCCGCTTTCGCGTCCCCCGAAAATACCGCGTCCAGGTCGTCGGCAAACCGAAGCCCGAGGTTTACGAGAAGCTGAAGAAGGGGCTGTTCTTCGAGGAAGGAAAATTCCGCGTGCGCGACGTCCATCGCGTCGGCGCGAAAGGAAACAGCACGCTGCTCGAGCTGTTGCTGACCGAAGGACAGAACCGCGAAATTCGCCGGCTCCTCGCGCGCGTCGGGCACAAGGTCATCAATCTCGAACGAATCGTCTTCGGCCCGCTACGACTCGGAACTCTCCCTACGGGACGATTTCGGGCGCTCTCCGGCGCGGAACTCGGACAGCTTCGCGACTTCGCCAAAGGAAAGCGGCTCCCCGAGTTCGACCAGCCGATGCCATCGAAGCGCCGCGGACCGAAGGGGCTGCCAAAACGAAGCGGATCACCGGGGCCGCGCCAGTCATCGCGCGGCGCATCGAAACCGGCCGGCCCAACTCGCAAGAAATCGAGAAGACCGTGAACGCGTTTTCCGCGACGTCACAGTCGCTTCCCGGACTTGTTCGATCCGCGACTCACATTCGCGCGGAAGTCGTTTCGCAGCGGCAGTTGGCGCTCGACACTTACTGCCTGCGTGTCCGCTGCCCCGAGATTGCAAAGCAGATCACACCCGGCCAGTTCTTCATGATCCGCCTGCCGGGCGAGACCGATCCGCTCCTCGGACGACCGTTCGCTCTGTACGACGTTTTCGAAGAGAACGGCCAGCCTGCCGGCATCGACTTCGGCTACGTCGTCATCGGAAAAATGACGTCGCTCCTGCCCCGACTGACGGCGGGCGATGCCGTCGAAATCTGGGGACCGCTCGGCAACGGGTTTCCGGTTCCGACAGGCGGCCGCCTGATGCTGGTTGCGGGTGGCATCGGCCAGACGCCGTTCCTGGCGGTCGCGCGTGAGGCGCTCGGACTTCGCACCTATGGTTCGCCCGCACGAAGAATCACCGCGAAGCCTGATTCGGTTTCACTCTGCTACGGTGTCCGATCGAAAGAGTATCTCGCGGGGGTCGAGGAATTCGCGGCCGTTCCCGGTCTCAACCTCCAGCTCGCGACTGACGACGGCAGCCACGGACGATCCGGCTTTGTCACCGCGCTTTTATCTGAAGCGCTTCAAAGCAACACACCGCCAACTTCGGTTTACGTCTGCGGTCCGGAACCGATGATGCATGCCGCGGCCAAGTTGTGTGCGAAGCACGACGTCAACTGCTGGCTGTCGCTCGAATCACCGATGGCATGCGGGTTCGGCGCCTGTTTCAGCTGCGTCACGCGTGTCCGCCAGCCAGATGGCACGTGGGACTACCGGCGCACCTGCGTCGAAGGTCCGGTCTTTCCCGCGCGCGAGCTGGTGTTTTGACGGGCGGTTAGGTTTCAGACTTCAGTCATTAGGCATTGCCATCCGGCTGATCGCTGAAAGCTTACAGCTGAAAGCTCCCATGAAAGAATCAGCCGGCACTTTGCTTTATCGCGGGAGCGGCGATTCGATCGAAGTTCTGCTCGTGCACCCCTCTGGCAACTACAACCGCCGCGCGCCGTGGAGCATTCCGAAAGGTTTGCCGGACGAGGGTGAGGATTTGGAGAAAGCGGCGCGCCGCGAAACACTCGAAGAAACCGGGGTCGTTGCGGGGGAACTCACTCCGCTCGCGCCGATCGAATATAAGAAGAGCCGCAAACGCGTCCACTGTTTCGCGGGTCCCGCTCCCGAGAACTGCGAGCCGCGCTGCGTGTCGTGGGAAACCGACAAGGCGGAGTTTCTTTCAATCGACGAAGCGCGAAAGAGAATTCACCCCGACCAGGCACCGTTTCTCGACGAGCTGCTCGCGATCCTGCCGCATTGATACGGCACACTTCGGGATTCGACTTTACGGCACTTGGCGGGTGGCATGCCCTCGGCTTTGCGAGGGCATGCATTCCTACGCGACTTCGCATGCGGATCTGCGATCAATTCGCTAGCGATCGATTTAAACCATCTCGATGCCGAGCAGGAACTGTGCGGGTGGCCGATCAGACATGCCACAGATTCAGGTACCAAGTCACTAGTTCGCGGACGACTTTTGAACTGGCGGTCAGCAGCCAAAGCGGCGCATAGAAGATGAGAAACGGCAAGCGCAAACCGGTCACATGGGCGAGCCACCACGCCGGGCCGATCGAAAGCACATACAGGATCACCGCGAGGATGATCCTGGGCCACGTCACCCACTCCCATCGCTTCCCGCCGGCCGTGTCGTTCATTGTCGCCCCTGCCTGGTTCGATCAACAAAAGTTCCGCCGTCTGCGTTCCGCTCGCGTGTCCAGCCGGAACGTCCGGGTGGCATGCCCTCTGCTTGGTGAGGGCATGCATTTACACACGACCTCGCATGCGCACTGGCGGTCGCAGCCCTACCGGTCGATCTCGCCCATCACAATATCGAGCGAGCCGACGATGGCCGGGATGTCGCCGAGCAGGCCCCCCTGGCAGATCGGAGCGGTGACCGAAAGGTTACAGAAGCAGGAGCTCTTCGCGCGGGCGCGGAGCGGTTCCCCTTCGCCGTTGCCGACGAGGTAGAAGCCCATCTGGCCGCGCGGGCATTCGGTTTCGAGATAAACTTCGTCCTTCGGCAGCTTGGAGTTCATCTTGAACGGGACGCGGTATTCGCCCTTCGCCGTCGGGTAACGGTCGAGGGCCTGTCGGACGAGCTTGATCGACTCGACCACTTCGAGCATGCGGACGTAGAAGCGGCACCAGTTGTCGCCGAGGATCACTTCCGGCGGCGCGTCCGCAAACGGTGCGGAGATGACTTTGTAGTCGTACCCTTCGTACATCCGGGTGTAGATCTTCTCGCCATCGCGGCGGAGGTCCCAGTCGACGCCGCTGCCGCGGAGTACCGGGCCGGTGCAGCCGTAGCTCATCGCCATCTCGCGTGTCAGCAGTCCGAGGCCGGCCGTTCGCTTGATGAAGATCTGATTGCGTGTGAGCAGCGTGTGATATTCGCGGATCCGCGGTTCGAGCCAGTTAAGGAACATCCGGACCGCATCAGCCCAGAGCAACTTGGTGTTCATGTCGCGACCGGTGAGCGACGCAAGACCGGGCGGGATCGTGATCATCGCCGGAAGGTCGTGAGTCGCACCGCCGACCGTGAGATAGCTGTAGGTCAGCCGCGCGCCGCACGCTTCCTCGAACAGGTCGAGAATGATTTCCCGCTCGCGGAAGGCATAGAGGAACGGGCTGAACGTGCCGAGGTCGAGACCGTACGCCCCCATGCCGACCAGGTGGCTTGCGATGCGGTTGAGTTCGGCAATGACAACGCGGAGCACCATCGCCTTGTCGGGCACTTCCATCCCGATGAGCTTCTCGACCGCAAGCGCGAGGCCGAGGTTCATGTTCATCGCTGCGAGATAGTCCATCCGGTCGCTGTACGGAATCCACTGCGGCGGCGAGAGGTTCTCGCCGATCTTTTCGGCGCAGCGGTGCAGGTACCCGATGTGCGGCGTGACCTCGTGAACGACTTCCCCGTCGGTGCGCAACAGGAGGCGAAGCACGCCGTGCGTGCTCGGGTGCTGCGGCCCCATGTTGACGAGCATTTCGTCCGTGCGGACGTCGAACTCGATGATGCGGGGGTCTTCGACCTGAATGCTCATGCGATCCTCAATGGCCGGGCGCGACGCGCCACAGGCCTACTTGCCTCGAATGCCGTGATATTCCAGCGGGAACTCGTAATCTTTGCGGAGCGGGTGTCCCACCCAGTCTTCCGGGCAGAGAATGCGGCGGAGATTGGGATGCCCCAGAAACCGGATGCCGACAAGATCGTACGCCTCGCGCTCATGCCAATCGGCGATTCCCCAGATGGAGGCGACGGAGTCGACCTCGGGAATTGTGGCGTCCGCCTCGTTCTTCCAGCGCGGCAGCTTCACTTTAACCGTGATCTTGTGACGCAGCTCGTAGCTCGACAGATGGTACACCACCTCGACGTGCGGCTCGTGGCCGAACTTCGCGGCCTTCTTCGGATCGGGCTCGCAATAGTCGACGCCGCACAGGTCGTTGAGATGCTCGAACTTCATGCGGCTGTCGTCGCGCAGAAACCGGCAGACTTCCAGGATGGCGGCCGGAGCGACCTCGATCCACGGATCGATCGCCTGCATGTTGCCGCCGACGATCTTCTGCGAACCGAACTTTTCGGTCAGGAGCTGTTGAATTTGTTCTGCGGTCATGTCGGCATTCTGATGGAAACGAGCGACCTGGGACTTTTCAATGGATCAATCCGCCGCGCTCAAGGAGCCGGCCTGCAAACGACGACCCGACTCAGGAAACGAGGTGAGCCGCCTGACGATCGGCATGCTCGACCAGCGGCGGCGACAGATGAATCGGTGCGGCTTTCGATTTGTTGGCCTCGGCCCGCACCCAGTCGAGATCGCCGCGCTTCCAGACGTATGCGAATCCGACGAGCAGCACGCCGAAGAAGACCAGGATGTCGAAGAGACCGATGGTGGCAAGCCGGACCGCGGTATCGGCCCCGATGGCATCGTGAGCATTCGCGAGCGGGGTTTGTATCAGCCGCTCGGTAATCTCCGCGCGAGTCGGATCGGAAAGACGCGTATCGGCGAGCTGCGTGGCCGCTCCGTAGGTCAGGGCCCACGGGAAGAAGAACGCCACTTCGACGTCGAAGATGATGAACAAGAGCGCGACGACGTAAAAGCGGAGATCGAACTGAATGTAGCTCGAACCAATCGTCGGCTCGCCGCATTCGTAGACGGCGTCCTTCTCGGGCGTCGGCAGTTTCGGCCGAACAAGGAGGCCGATCAGCAGCGGCAGCACCAGGCCGACCACGACGACAACCTAGAAAATCAGGAAGTGCCCAACCAGATCGGTCATCGCGTCTCAGTCCTTCGTGGAGGCGTGGTTCACCCGCATCGTTGTACCGTATGTCTTTCGAGATTGGCTGAGAGCGACGGTTCGATGCTCACCCCGAGCATCTCCAAACCGGTCTCAGACATCTCCTTCTTCTTTGTCTTTGTTCTCTG
>JBFWWA010000267.1:2069-6684 GCA_050246455.1 Planctomycetaceae bacterium | reverse complement strand
CTCGAAGTCCTGGCGGCGATTCCAATTCACTACGACGCCGCTCGGATTGAAGCGTTACCGGCTCGCCTTCAGAAGCCGATCTCCTTCTCTGTCGATCGGACCACGGTCGGAGAAGTACTGCGGACGGCACTCAATCAGGCGGAGCTCGATTACGACGTTCGACCCGACGGCATCCATCTCCGCGCGCTCTCTGAAGCGAACTCTTCAGAAGCGGATGAGAAGAGCGAGGCTCCGGAATCGAGCGAGGAAATCTGAGCGGGGCGCGTCCGCGTGTCGTCGGATCGTGATAGAATCGGGCAGCATGGGAATTACAGTAAGGTCGCACTTGTACCACAGGTTGCCGCTTGGAACTCGACGATAAAGTCTGTCTCTGCTTCCACGTCACCAAGCGGAAGATCCTGAATTACATCCGCGTTGAGAAGCCGCGTGTTGCGAGCGAAGTCAGCCAGTGCGGCGGGGCAGGGACCGGCTGCGGCTGGTGTATCCCGTTCCTGAAGAAATACTTCGAGCAGGCGAAACTGAACCGGCTCGACGAGAGCGATGCCGTCTCCGCAGCCGATTATGCCCGGGAGCGGGGAGATTACATCCGGGCCGGCCATGGGACGCCTCCCCCGGGGGCAACACCTCCCCCGCCGGTGGCATAGGAATGATCTGTTTGGTGTACGCTGGAAACTCCGACGATCCGATGAGTATTGACGGAGAAAACCCGTAGTCGCATAATTTCAGGGTGGCGAGTCGATAGTTCCTGACGAGGTACTCGCAATGACCTTCAGAACGGCATCGTACGTCGCAGCGATTCTGATCGCGCTCGGTTCGATTGCCGAAGCGGGATCCCGACGGCACCCATCGGCCGCCGGCATCTACGGCCCGTTCAATCCGAACTGGCAATGGAACACGACGAACTACCGGCCGTGGTATGGAAACGTCGGCCACACGGCAAGACCGCGCCTCTATGCGGGGTTCAATCGACCGTCCGTCCCGCAGGTATGGCCGCGATTGAGCGGAGGAGGGTTCGGATTCGTGCCCGGCAGCGGTTTCGGTTTCCGCGGCACGCCGGGACTCTACGGCAACGGCGGCCTTTCCGGCAACGGAGGTCTCTCTCCTCGATATCACAACGTCGGCGGCTGGCAGATTGACGTTCCGACGTTGAATCCGGCGGCGGACGGCCGCAGCAGTGAACGGCTCGATCGCGGGAAAGCCACCCCTACACCGGCAGGCAAGAATTCATCGGGCCCGGAAAAACCTCCGCGCACCGCCGGCCCGTCAACGGTTGAAGCAATCGCAAGGAGCGAGCGCAAACAGCAGCTTGGCGACGAGTTTCTCAGGAAGCTCGATTATGCCGGTGCAGTCGGGAATTATCGCGCGGCGATTCTCATCGCGCCGGATCGTGCTGAGCCGAAGTTTCGGCTGGGCATTGTGCGTGCCGCAATGGGCGAGTTTCCCGATGCGGTCGAGCAGTTCAAGCAGGGTCTGGAGATCGACGCGACCTGGCCGTCGAAAGCGCCGTCGTTCAACGACCTGATCGGTGCGGAACAGGCCTCGGAGAAATCCGCAATTCAGAATCGCGCTGCCGATTGGGTGAAGGAAGACGTGCGCGACGCGGACCGGCTTTTTCTGATGGGAGTGCTGCTGCATCTCGATCGGAGCAAGGAAGCGGCCGTCTTCTTCGACACCGCTTACAAGCTCGCGGGGGAAGGGGGCCATCTCGTTGCGTTCCTGCATCCGATTGCCGTCGACACGCCGCAAGCCGCATCTCCGACTGCGGTAGCAACTCCTTCCGATCCGTCACCGGACACGGCGAAGTTGCTCCCACTCGAGGGCGCTGATACGAAGCCCGCTGCGAAATAATGCATCGATGACGGCGTGCGTATCAGTCGGCGATTCCTTCGTGCACGAGGGGCGCATCAGGAAGCGTGGTGCGTGCAGCTCTTATTGACCACCGGCATTGGCATTCTCATAATGAAGGTGGGTCGATTGCCCGCACTTTGAGGAGCCCGACATGGGCCTGAGGATCATGCTGCTCGCCGCCACTGTTGTTGCGGCCGGTTCGACGACCGCTTTCGCCGACCGATACCCGCGCGTTTACGGGCCGACCGGTCGTCCCTACGGTCCGACTGTTGCGGACTATCAGTATCAGCGGCAATACGGTCGGCCGTGGCATGGGTATCGCGGCGGTTATGCGACTCCCGGTTACGGTTCGGTCAGTGTCCGCGTGGCCCCGTTTCCGGGATTCGGATTCGGTTTCGGACCCTCCTACGGGTATGGATATGGTTACGGGTACGGCCCGCCGTATGTGGGCAACTACTACCTCCCGCCGGAGTCGGCTCCGTACTATCCGCCCAACTACTCACCGAACTATTACTCGCCGAACTACTACCACAACCCGTACGACAACCCGGTGATCCAGGATGGTCTGCGGGAGAACGCCGATCGATGGGGCCAGCCGGTTCAACCTGCTCCCGTTGTGAAGGCGCCGCGTCAAGTAACCCCTTCCTCTCCGGAAGCGGTCGCACGCAGCGTCCGCAAGCAGGAATTCGGCGACACGTGGCTCAAGAAGATCGACTATGTCAACGCAATGTCGAACTATCGTTCCGCCGTGCTCATCGCACCGGAGCGGGCCGAGCCGAAGTTCCGACTGGCGTTCGTCCTCGCGGCGATGGGACAGCATGGTGAAGCGGTCGAAGAGTTCAAACGGGGGCTCGAGATCGATCCGAGCTGGCCGTCATCAAGTCCGACGTACGAAGAACTGATTGGTCCGGAGAATCAGCTCGAGAAGGCGAACATCCAGCATCGCGCTGCCGAGTGGGTTCGCCGTGATGTCCGCGATCCCAACCGTTTGTTCCTGATGGGGGTGCTGCTGCATCTCGACCGGAATGAACAATCGAACGTCTTCTTCGAAACCGCGTACCGGCTTGCCGGGCAAGGGGATCATCTCTCTGCGTTTCTCCGTCCGGTGGGCGCGAATGGTCAGGCCGCCGCTCAACCTGTTCCGCAAAAGCCGCAGGGGGGTGCGCCTCGCGCTCAGGGGAATTTCCCACCGCCGCCACCTCTCCCCGCGCCGGAACTTGGTCCCGCGCAGCCGATGCCTCCGGCCCGGTCAAAGCCTCCGGAAGCGACCGTGATTCCGCAGAGGAAACCGGCCGAGCCGAAAGCACTGCCGTCGGCGGAACCTAAGTCGGACGGCGATGCGCCGCCGAAACCGGACTCTCTTCTGAACGAGGAAAAGAACGAAGAGAAGAAGGATGCACCGCCGGCGGATCCGAAACCCGAAACCGAGACAAAGTCGGAGTCCGCTCCGGCCACCGAGTCCGAGAATTCGGAAGCCGCTTCGGTGAAGGAAGAAGAAGCCGGCCCGCAGCTTGTTGCACCGGAATGAACTGCGGCCGCAATTTCCCTCACGGCGCGTTTTGTGTCACTCATCGGCTGACACATCGGTCCGCGGGTACGGTATGCTGAATGGATGCCGGCATCTTCCGTTCTTGTCACGCTCTGTACTTACAATGAGCGCGAAATCCTTTCCGAGCTGATCCGCGAAATCCACTCCGTCGCGCCGCAGGTCGATATTCTCGTCATCGACGACAACTCCCCTGACGGCACTGGCCGGCTCGCGGACGAGATGGCTGAGGCGGACCCGCGAATTCACGTGCTGCATCGTGCGGGAAAGCTCGGCCTCGGGACGGCGACCCTCGCGGGGTTTCAATACGCGATCGAGCACGATTACGAGCTCCTCGTCAACATGGATGCCGATTTCAGCCACCATCCCCGGTATCTCCCGTCGCTCATCGACGGCATGCAGAATGCCGATGTCGTCATCGGCTCACGCTACGTCGCGGGGGGTGGAGTCGAAGGCTGGACGTTTTTGCGGCACTTCATGAGCAGCGGCATCAATTGGTACGCGCGGCTTCTGCTCGGCCTGAAAACGCGTGACAACAGCGGCGCATTCCGCGCGTACCGGGTCGCCAAACTGCGCGAGATTCCGCAGGAGAAAGTGCGTGCAAGGGGTTACGCGTTTCAGGAAGAGATTCTCTACCGGCTCCGCCGTGTCGGCTGCCGATTCGCGGAGGTGCCGATCATTTTCGAGAACCGTCGGCATGGTTCGTCGAAGATCAACAGCAAAGAAGCGCTCGTCGCACTGTGGGTAATCTTCCGACTCGGCGTCGAGAACCTGTTCTCGACGAGGAGTCAGGAGTCCGGCGTCAGCAGTCAGGTTTAGAACTGAGCAAGCCGCGATCGTGTCGCATTGGCATGACCTGAAGCCGGAAGCCAGACGACCTGAAGCGTGTCAGTCGTGGCTGTGCTCGGCCGAAGGAAACTGACCTTCACGCACTTCGTCGGCGTAGTGACGTGCGGCGTCAATTGCCGTCTGCCGCATCTCGGCGTAATGCTTGAGAAACCGCGGGTGGAATCCCGGCGTGAGGCCGAGCATGTCGCAGCTCACGAGCACCTGGCCGTCGCAGTCGGGACCGGCCCCGATGCCGATCGTCGGAATCGCCAGTTCCGCGGTCACGGCTTTCGCGATTTGACGGGGGATGAGCTCGAGGACAATTGCGAAGGCGCCGGCTTCCTCGGCCGCCTTTGCATCGGCGAAGAGCCGCTGTTCATCGCGCTGAATCTT
>JBFWWA010000267.1:0-2059 GCA_050246455.1 Planctomycetaceae bacterium | reverse complement strand
CCCAGGACGCGAATCGATTGCGGCTTCATGCCGACATGCGCCATCACCGGAATGTCGGCGGCGGCGAGCGCCCGGATCGTATCGGACTGGTTCACACCCCCTTCGAGCTTCACGGCCGACGCACCGGTCTCCTTGAGAATCCGTCCCGCATTGGCGACCGCCTGCTCGGGGCTTACCTGGTAGGAGAGAAACGGCATATCGACGATCACGAGGGCGTTTTTCACCGCACGGACGACCATCTCGCCGTGGTAGATCATCTGGTCGAGAGTGACAGGAAGCGTCGTCGATTTCCCCTGGACCACCATTCCGAGCGTATCGCCGACCAGGATGCCGTCGATCCCGGCTTCATCGAAGATTCCGGCCCACAGGTAGTCGTAAGCGGTCAGCATCGACAGCTTCCGCCCTTCGGACTTCTCGGCGACAAAACGGGGGACCGTCATCGGATGTGGCCCGCCGCCAGCGGAATTCGAGGGTTTCGGCTTGTTTTTCATGTGTTCAGTCGGCCTCGAGCGCATCGGGGAGCGGTTTCGGGCAAAATGCCGCGAGAGAGAAGTCGAGCCAAGTATCCGCTCCATTCCGGGGAATGACAAGCGCCCTCCGGGCGAGTTCGTGCAAGTCCTGTCGGGAGTCCCTCACGGCAGACGACGTCGCGAGAATCTCGTCCAGAATATGGACCGTTGCAGCAGAATCGAGCGCCGCAAAATGCTGCGATTGTTGCAATTTGCGACAGTTAGCTGAAGTGAAGCTTAAGTGGCCCGCCAGTGGTGTTTTTAATAAAGGTTTGTTGTTAAACGACTTAAGAGGAAATCTTGATTTATTTGAGGAGACGGCACGGTCTGTGCATTCTATAAGGCCAGCCATGGTGGCAAGCGTTGGCCCGCACTTGCTTCCGAGGCGAACACGAAGGGGTTTCGAGTGAAAAATCGCTCGAAACCCCTTCTCTTTTTGCGCCCGGGAAACTCCCGCACTCCGTGGCTTCATCGGGCGGCCCCTGAATCTCAGCCGGCGCGTCGTCCATTCTCTGTTGCGCATCAGCGCAGTTTTTCAATGTGTCGCGCGATGCAACTGCGGCTCTCTCGCGGAAGTTGCCGCTAACTCCCCGGTCGAGTATCGTGCGTTGCGTATCATTCGACCGTTTCGAACCAGAGGAGTAAGACGTGGCTGAGCGTGTCGTGATTATCGGTTCCGGACCGGCAGGGTGGGGGGCGGCCATTTACACGTCGCGCGCCAATCTCAAGCCGCTCGTTTTCGAGGGGGCAGTCACGGAAGACAACCGCCAGAAAGGAACCCTTCCGCTCGGCCAGCTTGCACTCACCACCGAAGTCGAGAACTACCCCGGGTTCGCTGCCGGAAATCTCGAGTCGTATCTCGATTCGGCCATTCCGGCCAAGCAGCGCGGCTACATGGCGCCCCATACCAAGCATGGGATCAGCGGGCCGGAGCTGATGGAACTGATGCGGCAGCAGGCGGCGAACTTCGGGACGCGCATTGTCACCGACGACGTCGTTTCCATCGACCTGAAGAAACACCCGTTCCAGATCAAGACCCTCGGCGGTCAGGAAGTTGAAGCCCTTTCGGTCATCATCGCGACGGGGGCCCGCGCGAACTATCTCGGGCTTCCGTCCGAAGACCAATACAAGAACAACGGCGTCTCCGCGTGCGCCGTCTGCGACGGCGCCCTGCCGCGTTTCCGCAACAAGCAGCTCGTCGTGGTCGGCGGCGGCGACAGCGCAATGGAAGAAGCGGGCTACCTCACCAAATTTGCGACGAAAGTCTTCATTATTCATCGCCGCAATGAATTCCGCGCCAGCAAGATCATGGCGGATCGAGCGCTCAAGAATCCGAAGATCGAAGTCAAATGGAATTCGACGGTCGATGAGGTGCTGGGCAACGACAAGCAGGGAGTCACCGGCGTGCGGATTCGCGGAACTGACGACCGCGACCGCGTCGAGGAAATTGAAGCGACCGGTTATTTTGCCGCAATCGGCCACACGCCGAACACCGATTTCCTCGGTGGTCAGCTCGAACTGTCCGTCTAGATGTACATCAAGTGGACGAC
>JBFWWA010000266.1:0-6688 GCA_050246455.1 Planctomycetaceae bacterium | reverse complement strand
CAGCGTGAACGACGAGCAGCCGATCGACACCCACGACAATACCGACACCGACTTCGGCGGTATGTTCGGTGGTAGCAGCCGCCGTCGCATGGGTGACATGCGAGACGGTAACCAGAACACCATCCTCATCGGTGAGCACTACTCGCGCACCGGTCGTGGCGGTGGACAGGAGAACGCCGGACTTCCGGAAAGCGCTGCCGGCGTCGGTGGCCCTCCGTTCTTCACCAACCCGAACAACTGCCACGGTTACTGGGCATTCGCTGACGGCGGCGACGCGTCGGACGTCCTCTTCGACGTTCGTCACGGTGTCAACGGCAGCCGCGGCCCGAACCTTGGCTACAAGGTCGGTGCGGGTAACGAAGGCGACCTGAGCTCACGCCACGAAGCGGGTGCTCAGATCGGTCTCGGCGACGGCTCGGTCCGCTTCGTTGCAGACACCGTTGATCCGAACATCCTTGATAACCTCGCGAATCGTCGCGACGGCAAGATCATTGGTGACTATTGAGAGTCAGGTAACCTGACTGTCTGAACTTAGCGGCGGCCACCTTCACGGGTGGCCGCCGTTCTTTTTTCGACTGTGCGGCAAACCGTCAGGATCGCTTTTGCAGCACCAGGACGATGCTCACGCGTCCGGAGTCCAGATGGTCGGACTCGACGCGGCCACGGCGGAATTTCGATTCCCACGCCGTGCCTTGAGACGCACGTACGGCGGAATGAATCGGCCACGGTAACCGTAGTGCGTTACAGGGGCATTCCGGTCGGCACGGCATGGCTCGCGGAGGTCTTCCAGCACGAAGCCCGCCCGGCAGAGATCTCCCACGATTTCCTGCAGTTGATGCAGATATTCGACGGTCCCCGACTCACGGTAGGACGTGTCCTCCACCGGGGGCAGCGGACCGTTGTGGTAATACTCGACTCCGACGACGAACTGGTCGCGCGCGTTCCGGTGCGAGATCTGCAGACTGATCGGCTGCTTATGCTGGCTGATGTAGAGGCCGCCGCTCCGAAGCACTCGAGCAACTTCCGCATACACCGGAGCCAGTTGCGGGACGTAGCAGGTGCTGACCGGCTGATGCACCACGTCAAAGCTTTCATCCGCAAGAACGGAAAGATCGTCCATCGATGCTTGAACGGTCCGCACGCTCAGCTTGCGACGCGCGGCCTCTCGTTCGTCGAGCCGAAGCATCGAAGGACTCAGGTCGACCACCGTAACATTCGCACCCGCCGAGGCATACAGAATCGACTGCCAGCCCCCGCCTGCCGCCAGGCACAACACGTCCAGCCCGCGGACGCTCGCCGGCAGCCACCCTCGACCGTCGAGCGTTGCCAGCGCATCCCGGCATTCCTCGTCGGTGGCGACTTTCGCGAACTGGCTGCCGGTCTCTGCCATCCGGTTCCAGGCAGCTTGATTCCGTTCAAGAAACGACATTTCGGGTCTCACCGCGCTTTCGCCGAGCGCGATTCCTGGAGAAGTGCGGCCGTGTAACCAACGAGGTCCCCCCGCTCACGGGCGACGCGGCGAAGCAGGTCGAGCCGATCCGACTCGTGGCAAAGCTTCGCGAACGAAAAACCGGAAGGATCCTCGAGACCGCTCAAGTGCTTCTCTGCAAGCTCGATCGCCTCATCCGTTCTGCCGATGCGCAACAGCAGATCAGTCAGTACGAACGCAACGAGCTTCTGATCCTGTTCATCGGCCTGCGAATCGATTCGGGAACGAAACCATGTGATCGATTCATCACGCTGGCGATCGGCCAGAACATGGAAGAAGCGGCTGTGAGCCGGATAGTACTCGTCGAATGGGGGATCGCTCGGATATTGGAATTGCGACGAAAGTTTGCTCCCATACTCGGCCAGCTGGATGGCCTGATCGAGTACCGGACTTCCCGCTTCGAGCAGCCGTGCAAAACGGACAACCGAGCTCAAATGCGAAACGTCGATATGATAGTTTCCGTCGTCAAATAACCAGTCGCGTCCTTGTAGCAGTTCCGAGAGCGATTTCGCCTCGGAAGGCGCCGCCGATTCCTTCCGTTCGATCTCCCGGCAGACCGAAGCCCGCAGATCGGCATACAGGTGCCGAACCAGAACGGCCGCCGCCGCGGTTCGCTGCTCCGGTTTCAGCTGCTGCAATTGCTGATCAAAGGCGGTGATGGTGTTGCACGTGCCGCGCGAGGCGAGCATCAGCTCGATTCCCTTGACCGGATGAGCTCCTTCGTAAAGGGCGATCGAAATCAGCTCTTCGACGTTCTGCGTTTCCGACGACTTCGGGTCGATCTTGTCGAGTATTTTCGCAACCGCGTCCGGTTCGCGAATCGTCCGGAAGTACAACCAGGCCTGCCCGACGTTGTTGTCTTCCAGCAGAGCGTTGCCGACCCGTCGCGCGGCCGCGATGTAATGATCCTCGAACTCCTGTTGCTGCGATTCAGGGACGTCCTCAAGCGAGGTGACGCGCGCCAGGGGAAGCCCCATTTCAAACCGCTTCTGAAGCAGCAGCACGTCGAACAGCCGGTGATAGTCCTTCCGCCCGCTGAATTCAGCGATTAACCGCTCAATCGCCGCTGCAGGCCCCTTGGCCTTCTGGAGTGACTCCAGATCGTCGTAAATGGGATCGGTCATTCAGGCGTCTCTTGAATTCGGCAGGAATGGAAAGGGATGCGAGGACACAAACGGGGAGTGGAGGGCGGGCGTATTCGAGCGGCCACGGTTTGTGGGCCAGGGATCATCCGCAGCCGCAGCCCCCCCCACCGGAGCCGCATCCGCCGCCACCGGTTTCGAGCCGTACCAGTCCCTCAGCCGTTACCGGCTGCACTTCCACAATTCCCAGGCCGGCAGCAGCAGAGAAGAGGGCCAGCTTCGTGCAGTCGGGCCCGCGTTCGTTCAGAACGTACAGGATCAACTTGGAGCGGTCCAGCGTTCGCTCGAGGTCGATCAGCTCGAGTTGCAGCTTCCAGCCGGTGATCCGGGACCGCCATGTCTCAAACTCACTGTTGCACTCGCGGCGGATCGCCTCATGCGATTCGATGTCGGCCGCCTCGGCAACGCGAATCAACCGCAGATCGGTGTCGTGCCCTTTGGAGCCGTTCTGCCGGCCTGAGCTTCCATTCTCTGCCACGGGAGGAACGGCTTCCAGGAGCGTCCCCAGTTCGAGCCCCCGGCTGCTTTCAATGACCACTGCCGCCCCGCGTTCGGCCCCTTCCGGCAGTTCCGTCCGGAACCGGGACACCTCGGGAATTGCTCCATATCGGACGAGTACCGTCGAGTTCATTTCGCCTCAATCCGCAGGAAAATGCTGCAGCCGATCGGGCAGCATCCAGACCGGCCCGCCAGCGGCATTATATCAGAAACGGGTCGCCGGCGCGTCGTCGAAGCTCAGGCGCAGCCCTCAAACAGCAGGCTTCCGACACGGACCATTGTCGCCCCTTCCTCGACGGCGATCTCGAAATCCTCGCTCATTCCCATCGAAAGTTCGCGAAGCTGCGGTCCCGCGGGCTGCTGAAACACCAGCCGGTCGCGAAGTTCTCGAAGACCTCGAAAAACGGGCCGCGTCCGCTCGACGTCGTCCAACAGCGGGGCCATCGTCATCAAGCCGTCGATCTCGACGTTCTCGACCGCATCGAGCAACGGCCACTCGGCCGCAAGCTCTTCCGGACGGAATCCCCCTTTTGAGGCCTCTCCGGAAACGTTCACTTCCAGAAGAACGCGTGGACGGACTCCGAGTTCTTTCGCAACTTCGTCCACCCGCGTCAGGAGCCGCGCGCTGTCGATCGAGTGAATGCACTGCACGAATGGAAGCACCTGCCGCACTTTGTTCCTCTGCAGGTGTCCGATGAGATGCCAGTGGATCTCGCCGCCGAGCTGACGGGCGCGTTCCACCAGTTGCTGCGGCCGGCTTTCTCCCAGATCGCGCGCCCCGAGTTTGACCAGCGTTTCAACCCACGACAGTTCGCCCGACTTCGTCACCGCAATGAGCCGGACGTCGTCAGGCGATCGGCCGGCGCGACGGCACGCGGCGGCGATTCGATCGAGCACGCTGCGGTAATTCGAATTGAGGCGCGCTCTGTCGGGCATCACTCGGCCGCCGCTTTTCCCTTCCGGGCGCGCCGCTGCTGCCGGCGCTCGTCACTTTGCCGCGGATTCGCACTTCGCGCGTCGGGGACGTTCGTCGCAGGGAGAGCGGCAGCCAGCTCCTTCTTCACGTTCGCGAACTCGGGCTTGTCCGCCAGGTTCGTCCATTCCATCGGATCTTTCTCGTGGTCGTACAGCTCTTCGCTGCCATCGTGGTAGCGGATGTAGCGAAAGCGCTCGGATCGGACCGCATGGTTGTTCCGGCCGTATGTCGTGATTCCGAAATGCTTCCACTCGGCCCCCGGATCCTTCAACAACGCTGACAGGCTGTGACCTTCGAGCTCCGAGGGGACCGGCAATCCGCACAGATCGGCGAGCGTCGGATAAACATCCATGAAGTCGACGGTGCGTGCGCAGGAACTTCCCGCCTTCGTCACACCCGGGACCAGAAAGATCAAAGGCGCACGAGCCGATTCCTCCCACAGCGAGAATTTCCTCCAGTGAAGCTTCTCGCCGAGATGCCAGCCATGATCTCCCCACAGACAGACGATCGTGTTCTCCTTGTACTGAGACTTGTCGAACGCATCGAGCAGCCGGCCGATCTCCGAATCGGCGAACGCCATCGACGCGAGATAGGCCTGCACCGCCCGCTTCCAGTTCCCGGATTCGAGGATCGCCTTATGATCTCCGTCCGGCTTCGCCATCTGCCGGCCGACTTCCGGCACGTCGTCGAGATCCGTTTCAAGCACTTTCGGCAATTCAATCGAATCGAGCGGGATCATGTCGTAGTACTTGCGCGGCACCTGCCAGGGCATATGCGGTTTGAAAATCCCACAGGCGAGAAACAACGGCTTGTCGTGCTTCTTCTGCAACCGCTCGATCGCCCAGTCGACCACTTTGTGATCGTTCATTTCCGTGTCGTCGACATCCAGCTCACCCCACGTGATGCCGCCGGCATGGCTTGTGGCCGCCTTCCGAATTTCGTCTCCTGGACGCGGGTCCTGTTTTTGCCGGTAGTATTCGTTCCAGGAGGCATCCTCCGGGAACGCGCCATGAAAAATTTTTCCGCAGCCTGCGGCGTGATATCCGTTCGCCATGAAATGCTGCGAGAGCGTCACCGCGTTCGGCATCGCCGGCCGCCACGGCTGCGAGTTGTAATACACCCCCGACGTCGACGGGCGTTTCCCCGTCAGAAGAGCGGCGCGCGACGGATTGCAGACCGGTGCCGCGCAGTAGGAACGGGTGAAAAGCATCCCGCTCCGGGCAAGCCGATCGATATTCGGCGTCTTCGCCTGCGGATGTCCGCCGAGACAACCAATCCAGTCGTTGAGGTCGTCGACCGCAATCATCAGCACGTTCGGCCGTGTATCCGCTGAGAACGCGGAGGCAGGTCCGACCAGCAGGAAAGTCACCGCCATCAGGAGAGAAGCACGTTCGCTGAGCAGCATGGCGCACCTGCAAGAATTGATCGAAGAAATGGGAGTCGCACGGAAGACCCGCTGCCTGCCATTCTCATCGCCGCGATGTTCGAATGCAATCAACGAACTTCGCCCGCCGCTACTTCCCGATACAAAAGCGGCTGAAGATGCGGTCCAGGATATCGTCGGTGTAAACGGCGCCCAGAATCTGCCCGATTGGCTCCAGGGCGTCACGCAACTCGAGCGCGATCAGCTCGTCACCCTGACGATCCTCCGCGGCCTGAAGCGCGCGATCCAATGCGGCAATGGTGCGCGACAGGCTGTCGTGGCAGCGGGCCGCCGTCGTACCGACGAGTTCATCGTTGCCGTCGCCCGGATCGCACATCCGCTCGAACACCGTTTGGCGGAGCGCATCCAGCCCCACACCGGTGAGAGCGCTGATTCGATGCCCTTGCTCGATGGATCCCCCGTCAGCGAGATCGCACTTCGTGACAGCCGCTATCGTCTTACATCCGGAGCGAGCGAGCTCCTCTTGAAGCTGGGCATCGAGCGCGACGTCCGTTCCCTCAAGCTGCGACGATCGACACCAGAGAATCAGATCCGCCCCCTCAATCTGTTCGACGGCCAGCTGCTGCGCTTCCTGGTTGATCGCTGCGGCCTCGGCATCCCGGCCGGGAGTATCGACAAGCTCGACCGAGAGCCCCTGCCAGTCGACCAGGCCGCGCAACGTATCGCGCGTCGTCCCGGAAACATCCGAAACGATCGCCGCCGCTCGGTTCAGCAACGCGTTAAAAAGCGTGCTCTTTCCCGCGTTCGGCAAACCTGCCAGCACGATGCGCTTCCGCCCTGACGACTGCATCCGCGACCCCGACTGTTGCAGTAGGCGCGCCGGGACCTCGCGCGCCGCGCGAATCCGTGCACGGCAGTCCTCGTTGCTGACAAACGAAATATCTTCGTCGACGAAATCGAGCCCCGCTTCCAGGTCCGCCAGCAGATTCAACAGGTCGCTCCGCACACGCGCGAGCGGCAGCGAAAGGTTCCCGGCCAGCTGTCGCAATGCCCGTTCGAGCTGTTTGTGGTCGTGTGCATCGATGACGCCGAGCACTGCCTCCGCCTGCATGAGATCGACCCGGCCGGAAAGGAACGCGCGCAGCGTGAACTCTCCGGGGCGCGCTGGTCGTGCACCGGCATCAAACGCGCGAACCAGA
>JBFWWA010000265.1:0-6689 GCA_050246455.1 Planctomycetaceae bacterium | reverse complement strand
GATCCTCTCGCAACAGGAGGAGATTCGAGCACTCCGCGGACTCGTTGAACGATTCGAGGGTCAGCTCGCCAGCGCGCTCAGCGACCCCGAGGTCCGCGACATCGAAGCGGAGCGTCCGCCGCATTATTGATTTGTTCCCGCGAAGTTTCGGGTACAATTCAGCAATCGCAATTCTCTCCTCCGGCATCTCCGCCGTTCGACGACCAGGACGATCGGTATGGCAAGCGCACAATTCTTTCCGGGACTTGAAGGTGTCATCGCCGGTCAGACGGCGGTCTCCACCGTCGAAGGGGGGCTCAGCTACCGCGGCTATCCGATCGAACAGCTTGCACAGCATGCGACGTTCGTGGAGGTGGCGTATCTGCTGCTCTACGGAGAGCTGCCGAATCACGAAGAGCTGGCGGACTTCCAGTCGATACTCTCCGAATCGGCCGAGGTCGACCCGTCGATCCTCGATTTTCTGCGCGAAATTCCGATGCATATCCCTTCGATGGACGTGCTGCGGACCGCAGTGAGCGCACTCGGAAACTTTGATCCCCAGCTCGACGACGAAGGCACAGCCGCAAGCATCGCCAAAACGGCGAGGCTTCTCGCCCAGATTCCGATTCTGATCGCAGCCAGGCACCGCTTTCGCGAAGGGTTAGAGCTGGTTGAGCCGAATCCCGAGCTGAGCTTCGCAGCCAATATTCTCTACCTGATTCACGGCCGCGAGCCGTCGGGTATCGAAGAGCGCGCGATGGACGTTTCGCTCATCCTTTATGCCGAGCATGAGTTCAACGCCTCGACGTTCACGGCCAGAGTCGTCGCCTCGACGCAATCCGATCTCTACTCGGCAATCACCGGGGCGATCGGGGCGCTCAAAGGTCCGCTCCACGGCGGCGCGAATGAACGCGTGATGGAAGTCCTCGAAGAAGTCGGCGCCCCGGCCAATGCATCGAAGTGGGTCCGCGCGGCACTCGACGAGAAGCGGCGGATTATGGGATTCGGCCACCGTGTTTACAAAACCGGCGACCCGCGTGCGACGATTCTCAAGGAGTTCTGCGCCGAACTCGCGCAGCGGCGCGGCGATTCCTCCCTCGAAGACATCGCGAACACCATCGAGCAGACGGTCCGCGCCGAGAAGTCATTGCCGCCGAATCTCGACTGGCCGAGCGCGCGGCTCTATCACTACCTCGGTCTTGAGATCGACCTGTACACGCCGTTGTTCGTGGCAAGCCGTGTCGTCGGCTGGGCGGCTCACTTCATTGAACAGTCGGAGAACAACCGGCTCATCCGTCCGAGGTCGGAATATATTGGCGCGAAAATACGCGACGTCGTTCCGCTCGGTGAACGGGGATGAAGCCGGGGGCGTGATCATCAATTCCCGGATTCGATTGTTTCGAAACGGGGATTCCGGACAGCCGGCTGCACGCAAGTGACAAGTCGTATGGCAGCCGCCGTTTAGGCTCATTGCCGCAAACTTCTTGGGAAATCCGAAGTTTGCACACTTTCCGATTCGGTTCGGGTCGATATAATAGGGCTCGCGGAGAGGGTGCCCCTTCGGGAAGTGCACCGACCGCCAACACCCATGACGCGGGGTGGAGCAGCCCGGTAGCTCGCGAGGCTCATAACCTCGAGGTCGCAGGTTCAAATCCTGTCCCCGCCACTTTTGAACGGAGTTGTGACTGGTATTCGGTCACGACTCCTTTTTTTTTGCGCTTCCCATCGATAATCTTTGCCGTTGACAATATACCATATACGATATATATTTTATCTGATTGCAGGATGTCTCTTCGATGGCGAACGCACAACCCGCGGAAAAGGAAGCGCCGGCTCCGAAGCCGCTGGTCTGGCTGCATGGAGAGATCAAGACGCCTCCGTTCACCGCTGAGGGGCGTCAGGAGGCGGGGATGCTCTTGCGTCTCCTACAACAAGGCGAGCAACTGGGAATGCCGCAGGCAGAGCCGTTGCCGGACGTCGGCAAACGCTGCGGAGCGTTGCGAGTTCGCGACGCGGAACACCACTGGCGGATCATGTACCGCATCGATTCCGATGCAGTCCTGGTTTTGGAAGTTTACCCGAAGAAGACACGCAAGATACCGGACGAAGTGCTCGAACGATGCAAGCAACGGTTGAAGCAATTTGACGCGGCCGTCAAGGCAGCGAAAAAGAAGAAGTAGACGCGTAACCGAGGATAGATTGATGGATGCCAGAAAACGCAAAGCACTGGAAGCGGCGGGGTGGAAGTTCGGTGACGCCGCTGATTTCCTGGGAATGAGCGACGAAGAACGTCAACTGCTCGAAGCGCGTGTTGAACTCGCCCTGGCGATTCGACGGCAGCGGAAAGCCCGACACTTGTCACAGACGCAGCTTGGGGCATTGCTCAAGACAAGCCAGCCTCGCGTCGCGAAAATCGAACGCGCCTCATCCGATGTATCGCTGGACCAACTCGTTCGCGCATTCACCGCGGCGGGGGGGAAGATCGTGGTCAAAAGCTCGAATACTAAGGCGAAGAAAAGCGGGAGTTCGACCAACCGAAAGAACACCTTCGTCCTTGAAGTGGCGACGGCGGAGTAGCTGTACGCAGAGACGGTTTCTCGCCTCTGATAACCTCGGTCCTGTAGATTTTGCGTCAGCACATGGGGAAGTCGGCGGGTGGCCCAGCTTGGCGTTTAGCCTAGCTGGGCGGCGCTGCCGCAAGAGGTCTCACGCAAATCGTTCTTCGTGCTCGGAACGCTGAGTGAACTCTCGCGAACCATTGAAACCACTTGTCAGCGTCGCTGACCCACCTTGAGGCAAGGTGGGCCACCCCGCGGGTGGTGTTTGTTTTCGCGTATCGCTGCAGTCCGTAGCTCTGCTGGCAAGGATTGCTCGGTCAATTCGCACGGTCGATCTCAACGCATGCCGTTGGCGATTTAGGAATTGAACTGCGGACGCCGTCTGGTAGTCTTAACGCGTTCGATTCAGAGAATCACAATTCAGCTTGCCAGGGGTGGTCTATGTTCGGACTTTTCAAGAACAAGAAGAAGTCGCCCCCCAAGCTCGTCGCTTCGGACGTGGTTCCGCGGATCAAGCATCGAAACTTCCTTGACTTCATTGCGTCCGCAGGAATGCCGCGGGAGCAAGAACCATACACTGAACCGCTCGTGGGTGATCTCCTCGTCACGTACGCTTTTGATTTGCCCGAAGAGTTTCAAATGGTCCGCAAGATCGATCTAACTGAACTGGGCATTGTGCCGTCGCAACTGCGAAGCATCGCGGTTGCGAATCTTAAATCGCGGGTGGGCATGGGCGGTTATCAAGGCGATCCTCCGGTTCTTCGCGTGGGACTCGGTAAGAACTTTGATGCGTGCACGTTGCTATACGACGACCTGTGGACGATGCTTAGCGAGAAAATTCCTCCAGAAATCGTCGTGGGCGTACCACACCGAGATGTTGTCCTTTTGACCACTACCGCCTCGACCAAAGGCGGGCTTGAGCAGATTCGCGCCATGGTCAATCAACTCTATGCCCAAGACGAAGTGCATGGACTCACCCGAGATTTATTCGTTCGTCGGCAAAACCATTGGGATGTTTTTGAAAAGGCGAGCAACTAAGGCCTGCAATCGATGGCGGGTGGACCAGCTTCGCGTTTAGCCTAGCCGGGTGGCGCTGCCGCAAGAGGTCTCACGCAAATCGTTCTTCGTGCTCGGAACGCTGAGTGAACTCTCGCGAACCATTGCAACCTCTTGTCAGCATCGCTGACTCACTCTGAGACAGTGAGTGTCCGGGAATTCGAACTCATTCCTGCTGCGATTCCGGGGCACACTTCGTTTTGCCCCGGCCACCCGAATTCCAGCCCGAGGATTTCGACTCTCATTTCCAGCGATTGTCCCGGTCGGGAATTCCCGGACGGCCTCGGAGACAAGGTGGGCCACCCTACGCAAATCGGTTCCGGGAAAGAGTTGGTAACTCACCACGTTCCCGATATTCTCAACGTCTTCAGTCGTGATAAACAGAGGTTAGGCCTCACACCCGATGGACCGAACGATGACGAAGTACCTCATCTCCTTCCCGGCATCGGCGATGAACGTCTCCGGCGAAGACATGGCTGCCGTCGGCGAAGAGTCACACGCGGTCATACGCGAGGCGAAGGATGCCGGCGTCTATGTGTTCGGCGGTGGTATCAACGGGGACGTCGCGCCGCTGATGGTCGCCGCCGACGGCACCGTCAAGAACGAGACCTACCCGCAGACCCGGGAGTTCGACGGCGGCTTCTGTGTCCTGGAACTCCCGTCGCGCGAGGCCGCCGTCCAATGGGCCGCGAAACTCGCCAAAGCCTGTCGCTGCTCGCAGGAACTCCGCGAATTCGGTTACGACCCCGAGAGCTGACAGGCGTGATCGCAGCCCGATGCGAACGAGGCGGCCCTTTCGGATCGCTCGGCTTTCGTTGCATCAATCGTGCTGAGCCGACTACGGAATCGTCAGCTCGCTCTGAGCTCCTTCGCCGACTTCGTGGGCCGACATTTCCGCGTTCACTTCGCTCACCGCTTTGAAGGCGGAACGGGGTTCGCTGCTGTCCTTGGCTTCGCGAATCGTCTTGATGGTCCACTTTGCGAGGCCGAAAGGAATCTTCTTCTCTTCCGGCGTGCTGGTCCACATCTGCGCTTCGCTCGTTGTCCGGGACGTCGGGCTTTCAAACTTAGAAACCGCCTTCGATTTCTGAGTCTGAACGGCGCCGAGCGGAATCTGCGGATCGACGGCTTCGGTGCCCTCCGCCTCGACTTTCTCGTAGTGCATCACCAGTGCGATCAGTGGATAGACCTGCAGCGCTTTCGCGTCGATCGGTTTCACTTCCCCGTCGCCGTACTTGCGATACCCTTTGACGATGTCGATGAACGCCACCGGAATCTTGCCGTCGTCGGCCGTCTTTCCGACGACTCGTTTTTCAGGGACGAGGACCTTGAAGATGCGTGCTCCGACCGGACCGGGGTCGACCCCCGCTTCGCTCGCGCGGCCTGTCACCACTTTCAGTTCGATCCAGCGGCAGGGGACCGTCTCCCCTTTGAACTCGGCGTTTTCGGTGCCGACCGACTTGATTGTGAGATGCTGAATCCACTCGAGCGCGATATCTCCCTCGGTGGAGTTCGGCCGGAATTCGACCTGCTTGTACGTTCCCTCATAACGGACCCAGGCGCCGTCGGCGGGGAGCGTCCAGAGAACACCCTGCGCAAAGGCGTCCGAGGCGGGAGCCAACAGAGCGCCGAAGACGAACAGCACCGAAAGAACCCAGTTTCGCCGCGTCATGAAATCTTGTCTCCCGGGTGTCGGATCCGTCCTGCGGAGTTCGGAATTCCTCAAACGGCCGTTCGCCGCGAGGAGGATCGATCAGTTCCCCAGTTTCCCACAGCTTTCGGGCGTTGACAAGACCCTCCCCGCGAGCCCGGCCGCTTGCGGCTCAAACCCTTGCGGAAATTGACGTTCTTGACCCCCCACCGATGCCGACCTAGACTGACTTTCAGCAGTTGTGTGACTCGATCGGTCGGACAAGCTGCGCCGCATGCATCGAATAAACCGCCCCCCGGGCAGGAGTCTGCGCGATGATTCGCCTCGGAATGCTGGCCTGTGTCGCTTTCTGTGCCTTGGGACTGATTCCGGGCGATTGTGCCGCCAACGCCCCTTCCGCCGAGGCGAAGAAGCCGGCCGATACTGTGAAGCCGGAGACGCTCGCCTTCGCCCACATCGAGATCAAGGGGGCATATCCGGAAGGGCCGCAACTCCCGGGCCTTTTCAGCGAGCTGACTGAAAGCCTGGCGGACTCCATCGCCCGACTCGACAAAGCCGCCGGCGACGACAAGATCTCGTCGGTCATTCTGCGACTCGAAAACCCGACCATCGGGTGGGCGAAGGTGAACGAATTCCGCACCGCGATTGCGCGGATCCGCGCCAAAGGGAAGCGGGTCATTGCCGTCGTCGATTCCGCTTCGACTCCCGACTATCTCCTTGCGGCCGCCTGCGATGAAATTGTGATGCCGGAATCGGGCGCGCTGATGCTGCTCGGCCTGCGCGCGGAGGTGAGCTTCTACAAGAACCTGTTCGACAAACTCGACGTCAAAGCGGAGATGCTCCGCGTCGGCGAATACAAGTCGGCGGCGGAACCGTACACGCGCACCGAGATGAGCCCCGAGTTCCGCAAGGAGATGGAGGAGATTCTCGATGACTATTTGAAGCAGATCGTCGAAGCGATTTCCAAAGGACGGAATCTCGACCGCGATAAGATCATGGCGGCGATCGATTCCGGTCCGCACACCGCGAAGGCGGCCAAGGAACTCGGACTGATTGACCGTATTGCCTACGAGGACGAGCTGCCGACGATCATCAAAGCCGGAACGGAACGCGAAGTGAAGGTGACGCGCCGCTACGGCAAGAAGAAGCTCGACACCGATTTCTCGGGCTTCGGCGGCATGGTGAAGATGATGAACATGATGATGGGGATCGACGAGCCGAAGCGCCGCACGCTGACGCCGAAGGTCGCCGTCATCCATGCGACGGGCGCAATCACTGAGGGAAAGAGCGCGTCGGACTTCATGAGCGGCGAGACGCTCGGCTCGGACACGTTCATCAAGGCGGTCCGGACCGCCGGCGAAGACAAAACGGTGAAGGCGATCGTGCTTCGCGTCGACAGCCCCGGCGGGAGCGCGCTGGCGAGCGACCTGATGTGGCGATCTCTC
>JBFWWA010000264.1:0-6751 GCA_050246455.1 Planctomycetaceae bacterium | reverse complement strand
TGGCTGGTGTGGTGGTGGTTCATCATGCTGCTCGCCACAGTGTTTCAGCTCGGCGGTATGGTGGGAGGAGTCGGGCAAGCCCTCACCCGTGCGTTTCCGAGCGTGTCGCCCGCACTCGCGCAGTCACTTGAATCGTCGCTGCCGCGGGTGGCTGAAGCGATTGGAAGCCGGCCCGAGCATCCCTGGGCGGTGCTGACGGCATTTGTGGCCATCATTCTCCTCTTGAGCGGAGGGTACCGACGGATCGAACGCGTGACGACGTTCCTTGTCGTCAGTGTGACGTTTGTGACGATCGCTTGCGTTGCGATGCTGCCCGCGATGGGATTTCCCGTCGGCTGGCGCGACATTCAACACGGCTTTTCGCTCGATATTCTGATGCTTCCGGCTGGAGCCATCGCGGCGGCGTTCGGAGCATTCGGCATCACAGGAGTCGGCGCGAGCGAACTGTATGCCTACCCCTACTGGTGCATCGAAAAGGGCTACGCACGCTCAACCGGTCGACGCAACCAGAGTCCAGAGTGGACGCAACGCGCACGCGGCTGGATGCGCGTGATGTATCTCGACGCGTGGGTGAGCATGATCGTTTTCACCATCGCCACCGTCGCCTTCTATGTGCTCGGTGCGACGGTTCTGCATCGACAGGGATTGAATCCCGAAAAATCGAAGATGATGGAGACGCTTTCGGAAATGTATGTCCCGACCTTCGGCGAATGGTCGAAGATCGCGTTTCTCATTGGGGCATGGGCGGTGCTGTTCAAGACCCTCTACGTTGCATCGGCTTCAAACAGCCGGCTGACGGCGGACTTTCTTAACATCAGCAAGATTGTGCGTTTTCAGGCCGCCGAGGACCGCGCGAGATGGATCCGGTACGGCTGTATCTTTTACCCGATTCTGGCGCTCGTCTTCTATTTATGGTGGGGCGACCCGAAAGCGATGGTGGTGCTCGGCGGATTCTTCCAGGCCGCCACTCTCCCGATCATCTCCGGGGCGGCGGTCTTTCTCCGCTATCGTCGGCTCGATCCGCGAATCGCGCCGTCACGGTGGTTCGATGCGTGCCTCTGGTTCGCGTTCGTCACGATCACGATCGTCGCGATCTACGCCATTTCGAGCTGGGGGATGGAGAATCTTTGGCCGCTGATCGCCCCGCGTTTTCAAGGCAAATAAGACGTCAGTTCGTAGGCGACGGGAAGTGTTCGACATGACTGTCGCCAATTCGGCCGAAGTCGATGGCGCGGCGCCCGGTAATCTGGATGAAATACCCCACGCAACCTGCCGACATGGTCTTCCGAACGAAATCGGCATAGGTATGTTCGCCGCGCTGGCTTTGCATGACGGCTGCCGCAACTTCGGACGGCGAGAACGCGATACCTGTCTCGTGCGTTTCCCAGGGGATTGGAACAACCAGAGAATCACCGTCGGCCAGGTAGTAGCTGATCTCTTTGCGACTGTAGTCGGCGTGATATCGCTCGATTCCGATTTCGGCGAGCCGGCCGACGATCTGCGGGAAGGTCATTGCACCTGATATCGAACCCGCAGCGCATTCCTGCACGATCTGCCTTTGGTCAGAATTCATGTCGCTCTCGCGAAAAAACACGTTGGCATCTTCGAGAAACAGCTCCCGTATCGAAGCTTTTCCGGACGATCGCAGAATCGCAAGGGTCGCCCGGAAAAAAGGCGGTTGAGATGCGGTGGTTCCCGTCGAATTGCCGCAGACTTGGCCCCCGAATTCTGTTAGGATGAAAACGTTCATCCGCGACGGGGCACGCTCATGTTGAAGATCGTCGGCCAAGGCGCTCAACTCTGCGATGGAATCTCCCGGCGCGAAGTGCTGCGCGTCGGCGGATTGAGCGCTCTCGGACTCTCGCTGCCGCAACTCCTGCGTGCAGAGAATTCGAGCGCGACAGCAACTGCCATTACCGTCGGTGGTCACGGTTCCGCGAAGTCTTGCATCGTCCTCTTTCTGATGGGAGGACCTCCCCAGCAATCGACCTGGGATCCGAAACCCGACGCTCCAGCGGATATCCGGGGCGAGTTTGCGCCGGTCTCGACGTCGGTACCAGGGATTCAGTTTTCGGAACTTCTGTCACGCACGTCGAAGCACGCCGACAAAATCTGCGTCCTGCGGGCCATGTCGAGCAACGACAACGCGCATTCGTCGAGCGGCTACTACATGATCACCGGCCAGCCGCACCAGCCGATGAACTTCGAAAATGCGAATCCCGGTGCTCCGAATGACTTTCCGAGCATGGGTGGAATCATTCGCCGGCTCGAGCCGCGGCAGCAGGGACTTCCCGCGTCGATGACGTTGCCACACCGCATCTTCAACACCGATGGAAGCGTCTGGCCAGGACAGGACGCCGGGTTTCTCGGCCGCGCCGCGGATCCCTGGCTTCTCACCTGCAAACCGGCCGACCGTCCCTTTCGACTCGATGGACTCACGCTCCCCGACGACGTTCCGGCACTTCGGCTGCAGCGCCGCCGCTCGCTTTGGGAACAATTCAACGATCGCCGCCGCGACTTTGAAAGTTCGGCCGCTCGTGACCCGTTCGACAAACAGAAGCAGCAAGCGTTCGATCTGCTGATGGCAAGCAAAGGCGGCGAAGCATTTCGCATCGAGGATGAACCGGCTGCCGTCCAGGAGCGATACGGCAAAAGCCAGTTCGGACAAAGCGTGCTCATGGCGCGCCGGCTTGTCGAGGGGGGGGTTCGGCTCGTCCAGGTCAACTGGTTCCGCGGTCCCGACGAGCCCCCCGATACTCCCTGCTGGGACAGTCACACACGTGAAGCAGAACGATTGCGGACCGTGCTCGGTCCTCCCACCGACCAGGCATACTCGGCGCTCCTCGAAGATCTGTTTGACCGTGGAATGCTCGATGAAACACTGGTCGTCTGCATGGCAGAGTTCGGCCGCAGCCCGAAAATCAATGCAGCTGCAGGGCGTGATCATTGGGGGTATGTCTATTCGGTCGCACTCGCCGGCGGCGGAGTGCGCGGCGGCCAGGTGATTGGAGCTTCCGATGCAGTCGGCGGCTATCCCAAAGAAGGACGCGTCCAGCCGCATGATCTTACGGCGACAATCTTCGACGCGCTCGGCCACCATCCCGAGACGCTGGTTCACGATTCGCTGGGGCGACCACTTCCCATCAGCCGCGGCGAAGTCGTGCGGCAGGTTTTCTGAGTCGGCTCGTCCTGCGATCGACTCCGCCTGTAACGGTCACCGGGAGGGCGATGCGCCCGATGCTTCTACTCGACACAATGACCACACAGGTCCGACGACGAATTGTCGAATGGGAAATCTCTGACTCCGTTTCCATCACCACGGCAGACTCCTATGCATCCAGATCTCTCGCGCATCATCAAGAAATTCCGCGTACCTGCCGGAAAGCGTTGTCGATTGAAAGACTACGACGCGGGCTGGGATGGTGACGACAGCATTCCGAAAGAGGAGCGCAAGAGGCAGGCGGAGAAGATCCTGACACAGGATGTGACTGACCTCTCCGCTGCGCAGGAAAGGCTCTACGCTTCAGACAGTTGGTCCATGCTGCTGATCTTTCAGGCAATGGACGCGGCTGGTAAGGACGGGACGATCAAGCACGTCATGTCGGGGGTCAATCCGCAGGGCTGCCAGGTGCACAGTTTCAAACAGCCGTCAAGCGAAGAGCTCGACCACAATTTTCTCTGGCGATGCAGCAAGGCTCTCCCGGAACGAGGCCGCATCGGTATCTTCAACCGCTCACACTATGAAGAAGTGCTGGTGGTGAAGGTTCATCCGGAGTACCTGGCCGGCCAACGGCTGCCTCAGGGCGATCCCGATAAGAATGACTTCTGGAAGCGCCGCTATGAAGACATCAACAACTTCGAGAAGCATCTCGCCGACAACGGCACGCTGATTCTGAAATTCTTTCTGAACGTCTCGAAGAAAGAACAGAAGAAGCGGTTTCTCGAGCGAATTGACGAAACAGACAAGCATTGGAAATTCTCGAGCGCCGATGTGAAGGAACGTGCTTACTGGAAGCAATACATGGAAGCCTATGAGGAGGCGCTGAGCGAGACGAGCACCGACTGGGCCCCCTGGTACGTTATTCCCGCGGACAACAAGTGGGTCACGCGCGCCGTCGTCGCGGCACTCATCACTGACGCCATCGAATCACTCAACTTGAAATTCCCGGAAATGACACCGAATAAACTCGCCGAACTCGAAGAGGCGCGCAAGCTGCTGGATAGTGAATAGCCGCGGGGCTTGATCGCTAAACAACCGTTGATCGGTCGATTATCATGTCGGGGCACAAGAATCAGCTGCTCACGGCAATGCTTGGAGATACAGAGAGATGAAGCTCAAAGGAAGAAACGCCCTGGTGACCGGCGCGTCGCGCGGCATTGGCCGCGGATGCGCAATCGAACTGGCCCGGGAGGGGGCCAATGTCGCAATCAATTACCGGTCCCATCCGGAAGAAGCGGAAGAGGTCGCCGAAGAAGTTCGAGCGCTCGGCGGCAAGGCGATCGTCCTTCAGGCCGACGTCTCGAACCAGGCTGCGGTCGAGGAAATGGTCAAACGAACGGCGAAGGAATTCGGCAGCCTCGATATGTTCGTTTCGAATGCTGCGTACAGCGATCGCGAGCTGATGGTCGAAGCGAACATGGAAGGGTTTCGACGCACAATCGACGTCACCATGTGGGGTGCGTTTTACGGTGTGCGCGCATCCGCTCAGCAGATGATCCAGCAAGGCAAGGGAGGCGCGATGGCCGTCATCAGTTCGCCGCATGCCGTCCTCGCCATCCCGACTTCGATGGCCTACAACATGGCGAAAGCTGCCATTGATCACATGGCTCGAACCGCCGCGATCGAGCTCGCAGAACATCGCATCCGCGTTAACACCGTCCACCCCGGCTGGATCGACACGCCGGGCGAGCGAAAATTCTTCACCGAAGAACAGATCGAAATCGGCGGCTCAAAGCTTCCCTGGGGTCGGCTGGGTCGCCCGGAGGAAATCGGCAAGGGAGTGGCCTATATTCTCTCCGATGACGCTGACTATATGACTGGCAGCCGACTATCGCTGGAAGGTGGAGTCAGTCTTCCGTGGTGGTCGAATCGGGCTGCGGGGGAGATGTGAGGCAGGCGTTTTTTCTCAGCGCTGAATGTCACCGGAACATGCCCACCCAGTTTCATGGGTGGGCATTTTCTTGCGCGAACCAAAGCACTCGGTTCATGCAGGGCCGACGGACCCCATATACCCCATCTTGCCAATTGACCCTATCGATTCCGGCAAGTTTGCGGGTTGGGTTAAAGGTGCGGGGGGAGATTGATCGATGAAGAGGAAGGCGGGGGGGCGCGCATCGGCGAAAGAGATCCGCCATGATCTACGGCCTTTACCTCTCCGCTCAGGGTGCCCAGGCCCAGTCGGCGCGTCTCGACGTGATCGCGAACAACCTCGCGAACGCTTCCACGACATCCTTCAAGCGCGACCTCGCAGTCTTCCAGTCGCATCCTCCCTATGACGTTGAGCACGGCTCGCCGGGAGACGGCCCCGAAGGCTGGGACAACCACAACGGCGGTGTCTCGCTTGCCGGGGTGAAAACCGACTTCTCGAACGGCCCCCTGCTCAAAACCGATGGTCCCTATGACGTCGCGCTGACAGGCCAGGGTTTCTTTCAGGTCACGGACGATCGCGAACAGTTCCTGACTCGAAATGGCCAGTTCACGGTGAACGAAGAAGGTGAGCTGGTCAACGACACCGGCTTGCACGTTCTCACCGATGCGGGGGGAACAATCCTCGTTCCCGGGAACGCCATCAGCTTCGAAGCCGGTGCCGACGGGACCCTGAGCGCTGTACTCGATGACGGATCGCGCACGTCGCTCGGTCGGCTTGCCGTCGTTCAGCCGGCCTCTCTCGATTCACTCGAGAAAGTTGGAGACAGCCTTTACCGATCGCGAACCACGGTTGCACCCGCTGGACCTCAAACAATGGTTCGCCAGGGATACCTCGAAGGCTCCGGCGCGAATTCCGTGTCGGACATGCTGGAAATGATCCAGGCGACGCGTGCTTTTGAAACCAACGTAAACATGATCAAGCATCAGGACGAAGCGCTGAGCCGACTTCTGCAAACAGCGGGCAGTCGCTGAGGCCTTCCAACTGTAAACCCATCATCCTCAACTCCCGACTAAACCTATGGCACTTCGAGCACTTCATTCAGCTGCGACCGGTATGCAGGCGTTCGAGTTCAATCTCGACACGATCGCCAACAACATGGCCAACGCGGGCACCACCGGGTTCAAACGATCGCGGGCGAACTTCGAAGATCTCTTCTACGAATACTTCAAACTTCCCGGCGCTCAGGACGCCAACGGCCAATTTACGCCGGTCGGCATCCATCTCGGCCTCGGAACTCGCGTTGCGGGCGTCGAAGTCGATCACCGTGAAGGAAGCCTGTTGCAGTCGAGCGGCGTGCTCGACATGGCGATCGTCGGCGATGGCTTTTTCCAATTGCAGGACCCGAGCGGGCAGATCGTCTATACACGGGCTGGTACTTTCAGCGTCAATGCCGACGGTGCAATCGTGATGGCCTCCGCCGATATTGGTCGATTGATGGAACCGGCCATCACACTCCCCCCCGGCGCGACGGAGATTTCAATTTCCGGCGACGGAATCGTCTCGGTCCATGAACCGCCGAACCAGACGCCGACGCAGCTTGGACAGATACAAACCGTCAAGTTCGTCAAACCGCAGGGTCTACTGCAGCTTGGAGAGAAACA
>JBFWWA010000263.1:0-6780 GCA_050246455.1 Planctomycetaceae bacterium | reverse complement strand
ACGGGGGTTGTCGAGCCAGGTTCCATCTTTGATGCTGAACCGCCACGCATGCCAGGGGCACATCACGCAGTTTCCGTCGATGTAACCGGCGGCGAGTGATGCACCCATATGGGGGCAGATGTCGTTTATGGCGGAATACTCGCCATTGACGAGGAACACTGCGACCATCGTTCCATCGACGGCGAACGCACGCCCCTGTCCCTCGGGAATCTCTCCCACTTTCGCCACGGTCTGGTAGTCGGTCATGGATGCTTCACGGAGTGAGTGGTTCGAAAACTTCCCATGCTGACGATTTGTCGTCGGTCGTGCGGAAGGAGTTCATTCCCTCGCGAATCGTCACCGGCAGGGTTATTCTAGGCAGGCCACCGGTTCCTCGCATCCGCACAAGAGCCGAGAATCCTCCGTCCCGCACACGACAGGCCCGCCTCATGAAGAAAAACCCCGTCAAAGCCGCTCTCAAAGCGGGCAAGCCTCAGGTCGGCACGTGGCTGTCGCTCGGAAGTGTCTTTGCGGCACGGATCATGGCGCGGGTCGGGTTTCCGTGGCTGACCGTCGATCTCGAGCATTCTCCGATCGGCTGGACCGACGCGGGATTGCTCTTTGGAGCAATCGCCGATGCCGGCTGCGTGCCGCTCGCGCGCGTTCCGCGCGGCGACCACGACCACATCAAGCGCGTGCTCGATGCCGGTGCGCATGGCATCGTCGTGCCGATGGTGAATACGGTCGAGGAAGCGAAAGCGGCGATTGCCGCTGCGAAGTATCCGCCGGCGGGAAATCGATCGGTCGGCGGATCGTTGCATGCTCTTAACTTTGAGGCGGCAGCCGGCGACTACTACAAGTATGCGAACGATGAAATCCTCGTCGTGCTGCAGACGGAATCGCCGGAAGGAGTCGAGAACGCCGAGGCGATCTACAGCCTGCCGGGTGTCGATGCCATCTTCGTCGGACCGAACGACCTGACATTCCAGATGCGCGGCCCCGACGGAGCCGATCCCTCGAAAGAAGAGCTCGAAGCGATGCTGCAGCGGGTCCTTGCCGCCGGTAAGAAAACGGGAACGCCCGTCGGTCTGCACGTGCAGACTCCCGAAGCGGTCGAGAAGCGGATCGCCGAAGGGTGGCAGTTCCTCGCGATCGGCAGTGAACTGCGGATGATGGTGACCGAAGCGCAGAAGCTCGCGGGAGCGCTCAACTTGAAGCGGGGCGCCGGCGACCTGGCGCGCTATTGAGCGATTACGATGCTTTCGAAACCGCGCGTGGCGATCGTCTTCGAATACGCGACGCTCAACGGCGGCGAGCGTTCGATGCTCGCGGCACTCGACGAGCTGAAGGACTCGCCATTCGAGTTCGTTGCCGTCGCGCCGGACGAAGATCCGTTGGCCGAGTCGCTGCACCTGCGAGGCTTGCGACACGTGCCGTTTTGCTGTCGCGATGCGAACGGAACGCGCATTCCGCGCGAATTACTGCTTCCAAAGCTTCTGACGACGCTCCGATCGCTGGGGCCGGCAATCGTACACGCCAACAGCCTGTCGATGGGAAGACTGATTGGAGCGATTTCCGACGAACTCGACGTGCCGACCGTCTCTCATTTGCGAGACATTCTCAAGCTGAGTGCCGCGACGATCGCCGAGCTCAATCAGAACACGCTGCTGCTTGCGGTCTCGCAGGCGACCAGGGACTTTCATGTTGCACAAGGGCTCGATGCCGAGCGGACGCGAGTCGTTTACAACGGTGTCGACTGCGGGCTCTTTCGGCCGGAGCCCAAAGTCCCCGGAGTGCGTCGAACGATGCAGATACCGGACGACGCATTCATTGCGCTGACCGTCGGCCAGATTGGACCGAGGAAGGGGCTCGACATTCTTCTGGATGCTGCCCTGCGAGTGCAGGCGGAGCGTCCCGATGTTTACTTCGTCCTCGTCGGCACGCGCAATTCATCGAAGGAAGAAAGCGTCAATTTTGAGCGAGCGCTTTTCATGCGGATCGGCGCGGAGCATCTGGCCGATCGGATTCGCGTGATGGGGGACGTTCCCGACGTCGAACGTCTCATGCGGAACAGCGACCTGCTCGTCCACGCCGCCCGTCAGGAGCCGCTGGGACGCGTGCTGCTGGAGGCAGCCGCGTGCGGACTGCCGATTGTTGCGACCGACGTCGGCGGGACAAGTGAGATACTCGACGACGGTCTCTCCGCCCGACTGGTTCCGGCCGGCGACGCGACATCACTCGCGAATGCGATCATCGAGATGCGAGACAACCCACAGCAGCGCGTTTCGTTCGGAAAAGCGGCACGCCATCGCGCGGTCGAGAAGTTCTCGATCTCAGAGGCCGCTTGGAATCTCGAATCAGTCTGGCGGGAGTTCCTGTAGGGTGGGCCGAGGCTCCGCGAGGCCCACCCGCAATCGAATGGTGGGCCGCGAAGACTTGGCCCACCCTGCAAGTCGACGAATTACTCGTCCTTCGCTTCGTGCGAATGGAATTCCGCCCAGCGTTCCCACGCGTAGGACCATTCCATCCACATCCGCATCAGCGACCAGAGGAGCCGCATGCGGGTGAGCTGGTCGGCGGAGAGCTTCGTCTGGCTTGTAAAGGCATCGCGCGTTGCGTCACCGAGGCCCCACCGCTCCGCCAGCATTCGGCAGAGCTCTTCGGCGGACAAGTCGCAGGTGGCGTCTTCGCCGAGGTAGCCCGCGGCATCCGCCATCACGAATGCTTCGAAGAGTTTCGATCGATACGGATCGAGCTCGAGGGGCTTTCCCTTTTGCTCGGCATCCGTGACGAGCGCATCGACGCGATCGAGAATGTTATTGGCCAGCGACGGACGGGCGGAGACGTCGGACGGCATTTCAGCGTACCTCATCGGACAAGCATTCAGTCAGTCTGCGGGTCGCGCCGAACCGGCACGATGCCCGCACTTCGATACTGACTGTTTGCCTGGCACGATGCAATGCGGACGTCGCCAAATGTCATATCGAGGCAAGTCTTCGCGAAGTTTCCGTACGGTTTTTCCTCGTAAGACGGATCGACGTTTTACGAGCACCCGTCAATTACGGGAAGATCGCGATGCCACCGGCCCAGACGCCTGCCTGCACGGCTGCCGCTTCCGTATTCCACGGCACCTGGTAGCACTTCTTCGGTGCGCATTCGCCGGGGCGATACCAGCCGAGCGTGTAGACCTTCTTGCAGGGATGATCGATCGTCGCCTGGTACGGCCAGCCGAGGAGCTGCGCGCTGAACTTGCCGACCGAGGCAAATGGCTGCACGAGGCAGTGATGCGTGTGGCCGTATCGTTCGAGGGCGAAATCCTCGAAGTAGAGCGGGTTATGCCAGAGGTTCGACGCTTCCCATCCGAAGAGGTTTTCCGGCATGGTGCGGCCGGCATAGATCTCTTCGCTCAGTTTCACTTCTTCCGGGCAGGCCGGTGTCTCGCCGGGAGGATATTTCTTGCAGCCGTCGGCGGGACGCGGGCAGCGGTAAAGGCAGGGATCGTCCTTCGCCACTTCCGGATCGGGTTCGTAGTCGTAATACGGCATGATGTCGGTGATCTTGCGGAGCTCGCGAGGATTCTTCACCGGTTCGGTGAACCTTCGGTCGGGAGCGGGGACCGGGGGAGTCGGATTCTGCGCGACGCGCGGAACCGGACGGTTCAGCGGCGCAGGCGCGAGCCCTGGCTCGGCTTCCGGAACATCGTTGAGCAGTTCGTCGATCGTCGCCTCGGCCGCTGGAGCAGCAGGCGGTACAACCGGCATTTCGGCGGGTCCAGCGGTCCGACGGATCGGAGTTGCTTCTTCCTGCGCGGGCTCAAAATAGCGCTGTTGCTGAGAGGAACCGACGCGCGATTCGCTTTTCATCCGCTCGCTGGCCGACTTCCAGCGATCTGCCGACGAGCGTGTCCGGAGCCGTTCGATCGGAGCATCGGAATCGGCAAGTTCTGTCGCTTTCCACCCCATCGTCGGAAGGACTCGTTCGTCGGCACGAGTCGAGTTCGAGACGACGAAGAAACCGAACAGAAGACCGGCCGCAACGCCGCTAGACAGATTCCACCGGAGCATGTTCGGCAGAATAGTTGGGCGCTTCCTGCGTGATGGCGATGTCATGGGGATGGTTCTCCCTAACCGATGCCGCTGAGATCTGTATGAATCGCGCCTTCGTGCGGATATCGGCGACAGTCGTAGCTCCGAGATAGCCCATCCCGGCTCGCAATCCCCCGATCAACTGGTATAGAAATCCGTGCAGCTGCCCCTTGTAAGGAACACGTCCCTCGACCCCTTCGGGAACGAGTTTCTGCCCGGACTTCCCCCCTTCTTCGGAAGCCGTTTGCCGGTAACGCTCGCTGGAACCTTTGACCATCGCGCCGAGTGAACCCATGCCGCGATAGCGCTTGAATGTTCGTCCTTGAAACAAAATCAGCTCGCCGGGACTTTCATCAAGTCCGGCGAGAAGTCCGCCCAGCATGACGGTGTGAGCTCCCGCCGCCAGGGCCTTCGTGATGTCTCCGCTGTATCGAATCCCTCCGTCAGCGATGATCGGCACTCGCGTGTCGGCCACGGCCTTCGCGGCGTTCGCGATGGCCGTCAACTGCGGCACTCCTACTCCCGAGATGATCCGCGTCGTGCAGATGGACCCGGGACCGATGCCGACTTTGACCGCGTCGACTCCTGCCTTAACGAGATCGCGGGCTCCGTCATACGTGGCGACGTTCCCCGCGATGACGTCAATTTCCCATTTTTTCTTGATCTCTTGAACCGTTTCGACCACGTTTCGGGAGTGGCCGTGGGCGCTGTCGACCACCAGGACGTCCACCCCCTTTTCGATCAGGCAGGCAGCTCGTTCGTAGTCGCCGACTCCGACCGCGGCACCGACCCTCAGCCTTCCCCGGGCATCTTTCGATGCCAGCGGGAAGCGAAGGTTCTTATCGATGTCTTTGATCGTGATTAAGCCCTTCAACTGATATTGGTCGTCAACGAGGAGAAGTTTCTCGACTTTATTTTCCAGGAGTAATCGTTGAGCTTCCCCAAGCCCCGTATTTTCCGGAGCCGTAATCAGATTGTCCTTTGTCATGACTTCCGAGATCCGGGTCTCGCGTGACTCCAGGAATCGAAGGTCTCGGCGCGTCAAAATCCCCTTGAGTTTCCCATCTTTCGTAATCGGCACGCCGCCGATGTTCCGCTCGTCCATGATCCGGGCTGCTTCGCCGACGGTCGCCTCCGGGGGGAGGGTGACCGGATCGACGATCACGCCGTGCTCGCTCCGCTTCACGCGGTCGACCTCGAGGGCCTGCCGTTCGACGGACATGTTCTTGTGAACGATGCCGATCCCCCCCTCCTGCGCCATGGCGATCGCCATTTCGGATTCGGTGACGGTGTCCATCGGACTGCTGACAATGGGAACATGCAGCATGATGTTCCGGGTGAGGGGAGAGCTGACCTCGGTTTCCGAGGGGAGCACTTCGCTGTAAGCGGGCTCGAGGAGGACGTCATCAAAGGTGAAGCCGCGGTAGCCGATTCGTTCCAGCATGGTGTTTTTCTCCTTGGGGAAAAGGAGTTCATCGTCTCAGGTTGAAAGGGAATCCGATTGTGAGCTCACGTCTTTCGGGCAGGCTCGGACTGAGTGGTTTCAATTGCGCGTCTGACGGTGTTGCAGAGTTCGACAAGCTGCGCGGGCTCGAGTTGTTCAGCGCGGATCTGCGTCTCGAATCCGAGCGACTCGAGGAGAGCATCGATCTGTTGTTTGTCGAGCTCTTCCCGAAACATTCCCGCGAGGACGCCTCGCATCAGCTTGCGTCGCTGGGTAAAGAGCCGGCGCAGGAAATCCTGCAGGAACGGCCGATCGAGAATTTTCTCGCGACGCTCAGGATCGGGCACGATGCCAACGACCGCGCTGTTCACTTTCGGCCGGGGCCAGAAGACCTGCGGCGGCAGCCGATTGAGAATCTTGAGCCGGCATTGCGACTGCAGCCACGCCGACAGAGCGCTGTAGTCGCTGCTTCCCGCGTTCGCGCACATCCGCTCGGCCATTTCGAGCTGGACCGTTACGACCATCCGTTCCCACGGGAAGTCGAGCGCCACCAGATTCGAAATGACCGGAGTTGCAACGGCATACGGCAGGTTCGCGATGAGCTTGAGTCTGCGCGCCGGGTCGACCGCGAGCTTCTCGGCAACGGCGTCGATCACTTCCTGGGCGAGGCGGTTCTTGTTCTTGAGGACGTCACGGTTGATCAGCGTGACGTTCGAGTACGGCTCGGTCATCTCCTTCGCGAATTCGTACATGTTCCGATCGATTTCGACGGAGATGACTTCTCCCGCCTGCCTGGCGAGGAAGGTCGTCATTCCGCCGGTGCCGCAACCGACTTCGAGCACGACGTCGTCCGGTACAAGCCGCGCCTCGCGGACGATCTGCTCAATGATGTTCAGATCGATCAGGAAGTTCTGGCCGAGGTCCGTCCGTGGATGGAGGCCGCGCTGGGCAAACTTCTCCATCAGGTGCGATCGGGTCTGTCGTTCGGAATCCCTCATGCGCTCGTAAACTTCTGAACGTACTTTCCAAGAATATCGGTCTCGATGTTGACCACGTCTCCCTGCCGGCGGATGCCGAGCGTGGTGACTTCCAGCGTGTGCGGAATGAGTGCCACGCTGAATCTGTCGGCTTCGACTTCGACGACCGTCAGGCTGAATCCGTCAACGGCGACCGAACCTTTCGGCACGAGCAGCCGTGCGAGTTCTGCCGGCAGCCGGAACCAGATTTTCACCCAGTCTCCATCGAATTCAGCGCTGTCGATGCGGGCCGTGC
>JBFWWA010000262.1:0-6782 GCA_050246455.1 Planctomycetaceae bacterium | reverse complement strand
TCATCCTGATTCCGCGTCAGCGCGAGTGCGTAGCGGAGGAGTCTGGCAGCGGTGAGATCGTACATCGGGCCGAGCGCACCGCTCCCATTGCGCGCGAGGTCCATTGCGCATTCACGGAGATCAGCGGTGAATCGTTCACGATCGCTCGGGTTCACTACATCAATAGATGACCGAAACGGCGGCGTTTGTCTATTTTTCTTTCCGCGAATTCGCCGGGAATTCGGCAGATTTGAACGGAGAATGGTGGCGGACGTTGGGAGTGAACCGCAAATGGTTGTTTGGAAACGGTTTGAGTGCAGACGTCCCGTCCCCTATTTCCCTTTCGGGGCCAACTCCAGAGCGAACGGGGCGCCCTTCCGGAGGGCGGCCTGGGCCCAGGATTCCTCCCATCGCGACAAACAGATGAGGATCGTCCGGCCTCGGACTTCGCCCCGCCGGTGCCGGAGAAGTTCGGCCGCGGTGACTTCGGTCGGGCTCATTGTCAGGAGCGCCCGCGCAGCCGGCTCGTACTGCACCGGTCCGAGCCGACGGGCTTCTTCGTCGCCCAGCGCGAGGTAGTCCTGGCAAAGCTGTTCCGCTGCTGCGTCGTGAAACCGGTCGAGCATTGCGACGGCAACGAACTTCGTCCGGAAGTCGGTCCAGCTCCGCGGCACCTTGAACTCGGGGTTGAGAACCGATTCGTTGGCGGGATCGTCGAGCCAGAGGATCTTGCGCGACAGATTTGCGAACTCGGGAACTTCCAGTTCGGCGAGCGTGCGGAGTGCTGAACCGGAATCAAGCCCATGCGACCTCCAGTCGGGATGCAGGCTCCGCCGCTCGACGCGCCGAATCAACGCGGCGCGAATTTCCGGCGAGTCGAGACCGCGGCGGCGAATCTCTTCGGCGGCCTCCGCTCGTTTTTGAATGGATGCCGCCTTCACCGTGCGCTCTTCGGCCGAGTTCGGCACCATGTTCCAGTCGGCATCGTTTATCAGCTGTTGAATGAGATCCGCTTCAATCGCATTCGCGAGCGGCGACGTTCCGGGCCGCTTCCGAGTGACCGGTGCATAGGGCTTTGTCGACATCTGCTTGGGTTTGCGGCCAAGTGCGCCGAGAACGGCGCGCGGATCATCGACCATGATCATTTGCCCGGGGCGGTCGAGCGTGCTCTTGATGACCTGGGGATTCATGTCCTGCCGCTCTTCAATCAGGCTCGCCTTGTATCCGAGCGGCTTGAACTTTGGATGCTTGATGACCGCGGGCGCGTTCACGTTGTTCGCGGAGACGACGTGGTCCCACATGTCATGTTGATCGAGCAGCGCGATAATTGCAGGCTCGAGCGACGGCCGTTTCACATCGAGCTGCATCAGGCCGCCGTACTTCTTGTGAAGCAGCATGGTTTCTTCCAGTGTCGGGATTCGGCAATCGGCCCCGTATCGTCCCGGATTTCGGAACGAAAAGGATTGCAACTCGGCCCAGTCGTAGTCGGACGCGTCGCCGAATGCGTCGAGCAGCATCTCGAGACTGTCGTCGTGAAAACAGATCAGCACGCCGTCGCGCGTGGCGCGAACGTCGATCTCGTTCCCGTCAGCGCCGAGTTCGAACGTCGCGCGGTAGGCTTCCAGCGTGTTCTCGTGCGCGAATTCCCAGGAGCCGCGATGACACATGACCGCTGGACCGGCTCGACGGATCGCGAGCTGGGCCTGACGTGCGGCATCCGGCTCATCGGCGGAAAGGGGCCGCGGCAGTCCGACGCAAAAACAAGTCGAGACGATCAGCAGGACCTGAATGGATCGATACACGCGTCTGCTCCCCGGCGTGGCGTTGTGGGACGAGTTCGATCGACGTCTCAGGATTGTAACAGCGCACGCCGCAGTTTCCGTCTCAGAACGGCTTAACGAGTGTGAACGTCAGGATCTGGCCCTCGGACCGATCGCGAACGCCGAATTCCCACCAGTATCGGAAGTGATAGCCGAAGTTGTGCTTCGGCGAAAAATACTGAAGCTCGGGCCCGATGCCGTAGGCCCGGTCCTTCACAGCGGGGTTGACGGCGGCAGTCCCTCGGTCTTCGGTGACCTGCCAGGAGCAGTAGCCCGAGACGCCGACGTCGGTCATGGGAAGAATCGTTTTGCCGAGTCCCCATTCGAATGAGAAGTTGTCGCCGGCGCGCATGTCGACTTCGCGGCGTTTCGAGTTCACTTCATAGCGGGAGAGAACTGAAGCGGTCCACGTCTTCTTCTCATCGAAGTAATACGTGCCGGCGAGACCCGCGTAGTTCGTCCAGTAGTCTTTCCCCGTCCAGGCAGGATGCGTATCGTCCCGCTTGGCGGACGGAGCGAAGAGCCCGTAAACGAAGCCGAAGTCGAATTTCTCTTCGTGCCATTCCATGACGAAGGGCTCGGCATTCATGTCCGAGAGTTTCGTCGCGTCGTCCTGCACGCCGTAGGCGGGAATGTCGATCGACGCATCGACAATCGGAATGACGACGTTCCAGCCGAAGTCCGCGCCGAAAATCTTCTTATCGGTGATCTGAATGATGCGGTGCACGTTGGCGAACGCATCGAGCTGAAACTCGAGCGGCTCCCCGTCGGGCCCACGCGCGACGTTGCCGTCGGCATCCATCGTGCGATCGGCGGTGTAATACCGGTTGTACATCAACCAGTAATAGCCGGGCGGAGGGGTGGTGCCCGCTTTGAGACCGGATGTGCCGTTCGGATAGTGCGGCGTCTCTTGCGCCCGAAGAGACGCCGCACACACCGAGGTCAGGAGCGCCGCGAGGAGCGCGGCACGAAGCGGAGTTCGAAAATTCTCGAAGAGTCCGAAGTACAAGGGGCGAGGTCCGAAGCTGCGATACGATGAAATCTCACCGACAGAAAAGTGCCGAACCCGCGCGCAATGACTCTCGTCCCTCGGCTTCCACTTTGCTCACAGCTTGAATCGCAGGCCGATTTCCACCGAATGGGTCGTGGCGGAGTTCGGTTCAAACGGACCGAACGGAGCGGCTGCAAAGTCGAGAGCGTTGCCGTCAAAGAATGTGTAACCGACGAACAGCTCGGTTCGTTCCGAGGTCTCGTAGCTCGCACCCGCCTTCAGCTGGTAGGCGAACGGAAAATCGCTTGTTGCATTCACGCCTGAATCGCCGAGCCCGAGGCCGGTGAAGAACTCCGGAAAGAGTCCGTTGATTTCCGACTGGTAGAAACCGACTCCCGCGCCGACGTAAGGCTTGAGGGCGAAATCGCCGAACTTGAAATCATGGTACAGGTTGAACATGTACTTCCGCAGTGAGACGTTTCCTCTCGCCGAACTGGTGAAGTCGCCGACGTTCGGAACGCGCGCACCGGCTTGGTCGACGTCGGTGTTCGTAAGGCCGACTTCGAACTCCGCGCGAGCGATGCTGAACTCGTAGCCGACGGCTCCATTGATCGAGAAGCCGTCTTCCCAGGTGAGAAACGTCTGCGGAGTTCCGACTTCGTGCACGCGCTCACGTTGTGTCCAGCCACCGCTGATCGAGGCATACCATCCGCACGGATTCCAGCAGCCTTCTTCGCAAAGACTGCAGCCCCCGCCGTTGCAGCATCCGCTGCGCGAGGAATTGCAGCCGCAGCCGCCCCCGCTGCAACAACTTGTCGGCGGTGCGGCACAGGTCTGCTGCGTCACGATCGGAGCAGGAACGCAGGAAGGAGTCGGGGCACATGAAGGTTGAACGCAGTTCGTCCCTTGAAGGTTGGCGGACGTCTGACTGACTGTTGCCGACGGTTGCTGTGTCGAAAGAGTTGCAAACGGCGCTTCGCCCGTAGCGGGCTGGATCGCCGCCTGCGGAGGCACGAAGGCGGTTGCGTGCGGTGCAGCGATCGGCGCTTCGCCGGCTGCCGGATAGAACGGCGCCGGCTGCTGCGCGCGAGCGAGTGCCGGTGCGCAGGCGAGAATGATTCCAAAGCTGCAAAGGGAAATGACGTGAGAGTACGACGTCCGTGTCGCGCGCAGAAACATGCCCCGCCTCCTGCGAGAGTCCAACCGGCCTGAGCCGGCAATCAGGTTCCAGTTATTCCGTGAAAACCGGTCGCAACGGAGATATCGGACTTGCGAGTTCTGGCGCTTGGAGAAATGGTGCCGATCCGGCTCACTTTACGCACATCAGGAGCAGTGCGCCCGCAGAGTCCAGCTGGCTGAAACTGCGGCGTTTCCCGCATTTTGCAAAATGGGAAAGATGGCGTGACTATTCCGTGCAGCCAATGAGTCGCGGCTCGGAGTCGGCTGCCCTGGAAAGCGCCCGCGTCGAATCCTGAAGGTGCCCGCAGGCCTGCCTTCCGACTCGTTCCCGGCAATTAGTGCAGGAGCGCCATCACTTCGAGATCGGCGTGTTCGCCGTTGCGCCAATCCGAGCGAATCACTTCGGGGGGGGCCGGTTGATCGCCAAGGATCTCAATGATCTTTCCGGCGAGAAGATGGCAATGCTTGCCGGTGCGTGCTGTGACCAGATCGTCGTCGACAACAAGGTCCTGATCGACGAACCAGGCACCGTAAGCGCGGGCATCTCCATGGAGATTGTTATGGCAGGTCAGCTTGCGTCCGCTGATCATGTCCGGAGCGGGGGCACACAACCACAATCCGTGGCAGATGATTCCCTTGAGAATGTTCCGGTTCGCAAACGCGCGCTTGAGGAATTCGGTAGCGGGGGGGACCTTCTTCAGGTCATCCGTGTAACGGAGCCGGTCGGAAACCATTCCTGAAGGAACAATGATCGCGTCAAAGCTCGCGAGCTCCGCGTCGCTCATGTTCTCGAAGCTTTCACTGCATTCGAACGGCGCGCGGAATTCATGTCCCTGGAACGTGAGCCGAGGGTTGCCCCAGAGCCGGCTCATGAAGTGAACGTCAGCCCCTTCCTCGGCGAAGCGAAACTCGTAATAGAAGATTTCGTTCTCAAAGAAGTCTCCCTCGATGAGAATGCCGATCTTCTTGCCTTTGAGTCGCATGGGATTCACTCCGATGAACGTTGGTCTGGTCTGGTCGAGCGCCGTTGCCGGACGCCCCTGAATACAAGTGGGTCAGTTACTGTCCGCAGCGGACGCCGATGAGATCGGGGCGGATGTCTCCCTCGATGACAACGTCGAGCAGGAACGGTCCCTTCGTGGCGAGTGCTTCGCGAATCGCCGGCTCGATCTGTTCCGCTGTCTCGATGCGGATGCCGGGAACACCCATCGAGCGTGCAATTTCGTCGAAACGAATCTCCGGCTTTGAGAGATCAAAGCTCAGCGGGAACTGATGCGGCGCGACGCCGACTTCCTTCCAGTACTGCGAGACATTGAGCTGCAGCAGCCGATACGAGCGGTTGTTGCAGACGACGAACTTCGCATCGACGTTGTGCCGGGCGGCCGTCCAGAGAGCTTGAATTGTGTACATTGCGCCGCCGTCCCCGGTAAAGCCGACGACGGTTTTATTGGGATGGGCAAGCTTCGCGCCGATCGCACCCGGAATGCCGAGCCCCAGCGATCCGCCGCGCGTCTGCAGGAAATGTCCCGGACGGGTCGGCGGCAAGTAACGCGTGACTGCGGGTGAGTTCGTGAGTGCTTCGTCGAAGACGACAACGTCTTCCGGGAGATGCTCCGCGAAGATCTGCATGAATTGCGAGAAGTGCAGGGGAGCGCTGCCGCGCCACTGAGCATCGGCTGCTATCGCGCGGCTCCGCGCCTGTTGCTTCCTTTGTGCGATCGCTTCACTGCGGCGCGTTGCCTGCTGCTGTTCGCTCAGACTCATTGTCTGTTCGAGGATCTCTGTGAGTCTGGCGAGTGTGAGTTTCGGATCGCTCACCAGCCCCATCGTTACCGGATGATTCTTGGCGATCTCGTAGGCATTGAGATCCACGTGAATCGTCTTCGATCCTTCGGCGAAAATATCGTCGAGAGCCGGGAAGACTTCCGGCAACATGTATGTTCCGACGACAAGGTTGACGTCCCCGGTCATTGTCACCGGACGGCTTTGCTCGGCAAACATATGCCCCAGGCTTCCCTGGTAAAGGGGATGATCGTAACGGCAGTTGAGTTCGCCGCCGTCCGCTTCCCAGATCTCCGCCCCGAGCAACTCTGCAACCCGCGCAAGTTCATTCTGCGCCTGCGACCACGCGACACCATTGCCGATGTAGATCATCGGACGGTTTGATTGACGAAGCAATTCGGCCGCTTCTTCGAGTTGCGCATCGTTCGGCACAACTCGCGTCGACGGAATGAGAGTTGGTACGACTGCTTCCGATGTCATTTCGTCGAGAATATCCTGCGGAAGACAGACGTAGACCGGACCCATCGGCGGGGTCGCGGCAATCTTGATCGCCCGGCGAAGAACGCGGAGAGTCGAAGCCGGATCGACTACTGTCGTGGCCCACTTCGTTACCGGCTTGGCCATGCCGACCAGGTCGGCCGCCATCTGCGCGTCCATCGACTGATACTTCACGCCGGCATCGCCGCCGATGACGACGAGGGGCGAGTGTCCGCGGTTCGCCTGGTACATCGCACCAATCGCATTGCCAAGACCCGGCGAGCTGTGAATCTGAACGACCGTTGGCTGCATCGTAGCGCGGGCGTAGCCGTCCGCCATCAGAAGCGCGACACTTTCCTGCAGTGTCAGGACGTATTTCAGATCGGGAAAGTCATACAGCGCGTCGAGAAACCCCTGCTCGACGGTTCCCGGATTCCCGAACATGTAGGTGAGGCCGTCCGCCTGCAACTGCTCGAGGATCGCGATGCGTCCCGGCCGGCTCTTCTGTGCGGGATTCGATTCCGTCTGCGCAGGAGCTGCGATTACGGGTGCGT
>JBFWWA010000261.1:0-6791 GCA_050246455.1 Planctomycetaceae bacterium | reverse complement strand
GAAGAGAACGGGATCGAGGGTGCTCCCTTCCGGAACCGGAACGGTCACGGTCTTGAGAGCCTTCTCGATAATGACAGGGCTGCGGATGATTTCCGCCTGCGTCGAGAGGAACTCGGCGTCAGTCCGAATCCGGCTCGCTGCGTTCAGCAGGTCCTGCTGCTGAATCAGGACGCGGGCTTCGCTTTCGAAGATCGGGGTCGCCTGGGCCAGATAGATCAACCCGAGGGTCACGCAGCTCAGGACCGACAGGATCACCAGCCCCTTACGCCGCCACAGTACCGACACGTCCAGAAATTCGTTTCCGTTAGTTCCGCTCATACAGCCCCCCTCTGGTTCCCCGAAAATAAGACTCCGCTCCCCACACTTCAATTGCCGTGCCAACTTTCCCACACCCTTAGAAAAGCCGGTCCGGACCAGGGATCCTCAGCTGGTGAGAATCGCTGATTTGTACAGGAATACCAAAGACAATTTGCGAAGTCTACAAGATATATGAGTTTTGACTAAATTTTTTCGAATAAGCATCATAAAGCGGTTGCGTTTTGTAAACATGATGCAGAACATAAACAGGGCACTAATGCTGAACAACTACACTCTCCGGGTTGGGCGCGATCCTTTTACTTCAGCCGAAAGTTGCTGTTTATCCTCTGATTGAGACATCCGAGAATGCGGCAACAGCCCGCAACCCCACCAATGGCATGGAACATGCAGAACTCCCCTCTGCCTCAGCCAACCTATTTTCTGCAACATACGCATACAAACTCCCTGAGTCGGTGCGGCAATCTTGCCTCACACAGGCGTTCCTGCAGCAACACCTCAGGATTTGAACCGGAGTACCTCCCGTGACGACGAGACTTGAAGGACCATCGAATCGTCTTGAATCGTCGACGCGGACGTTTACGAATCGCAACATCGCCTCGTCGCATCTCGACTGGTCGCTCAGCGATTCTCAAATCGACTGGCGGCGAGACTCGGGCGCGTACCGCATTCATGGCGCACCGGTCCGCCTGTACCGCACGTACTACCCGGTCATCAAACGCCTGTTCGACGTCACTCTCTGCCTCATCATGTGCGTCTTCGCGCTTCCGGTGATGGCGGTCTGTGCACTGCTCATCTGGTTCGAAGATCCGGGCCAGATCTTTCTCGTGCAGCTGCGCACGGGAAAAGCGGGACGCCGGTTCAAGATGTACAAATTCCGCACGATGGTCAAAAACGCGGAAGAGCTCAAAGCGAAGTACGCGCACCTGAACGAACTTTCCTGGCCCGACTTTAAAATCACGAACGACCCGCGCGTCACGAAAGTCGGCAGTATTCTGCGGAAAACAAGCCTCGACGAGCTTCCCCAGCTCATCAACGTACTCAAGGGAGATATGAGCCTCGTCGGACCCCGTCCGACATCCTTTGACGTTTCGACCTACTCTTTGTGGCACACCGAAAGACTCGAAGTGCTGCCGGGAATCACCGGTCTCTGGCAGGTCAGCGGACGAAGCAATCTCGACTTCGAAGATCGCTTGCGACTCGACGTGGAGTACATCGAAAAGCGCTGCATCTGGCTCGACATTCAGATTCTGTTTCGCACTATCTCGGCCGTCTTCCGGCGCGAAGGCGCGTACTGAAACTGAAACAGTCGAAAGTCGCGAACATTTCTTTCGACCGCGGCATCGCGGTCACAGTCTTCATCAACAACACGACGTGCGAACTGGGGAGTGGACAACGTGGGCAAGCTGCGAATGTGGATTGTGGCGCTCGTCGCGTGGTTCTTCTTGTTTTACAACATCGAACGATTCCACGAGCCGATCAACATCGCCTCCTTCGTCTACATTTACACGGCCGGGATCACCGGACTGCTCATCTTCGTCCGGCCGATCTACAGGATCTCGCCGATTCTTTCGGGTTCGCTGCTCGTCGCAGTCTTCGTGATGTGCAAGGCGTTCTTCGGGTACGACATCGCCGGAGTGCATCTGCCGCTGACCGTCACCGAAGCGTGCGCCGTGCTGATCACGATCATGCTCTCCCGGAAGGTTATTTCGAGCATCACCGAGTTCGAACAGGCCGCTACCGACGCGCTCCTGATCCAGCTCGATTCTCAGCTTTCAAACTTCGACATGGGTCAGGGGGAAATTTACCGGGAAATCCGCCGGGCCCGTCAGTTCAACCGCCCTCTCGCCCTGGTTGCGCTCTCCCCCACCGAGCAGAGCATCAGCCAGTCGCTGAACCGCTTCATGCAGGAAGTGCAGCAGAAAGCGGTGGAAACCTACGTCCATGCCCGCGTGGCCGAAGTTCTCTCCCATGAAGACAGCCACTGCGACCTGATCGCCCGCCGCACCAACCATTTCGTCATGATCCTGCCGGAGACTGATCGGGACGGAGCCAACGCCCTGGCCCGTCGACTCCGGGAAACCGTGGAGTCTCAGCTTGGAGTCAAACTCCAGGCGGGAACGGCCTGTTTTCCCGATCAGGAAGTGACATTTACCGGACTTCTCGAACGTGCCGAGTCGGAAATGCGAAGTACACTTCCGGAGTCGCGATCGGCCGATCTCCGTCTTGTTGCGGGCAGCTGAAACTGAATACGGCACGACAAACCCCACGCAAGGAGTCGAGAACATTCGTCGATTCGGTTCCGTTCGGTCTCGTTAAACCGGCCGGGTTGACGTTGCGGTTTCATCAACGGAGTTTCGGTATGTCGGCGCTGTGGGCGCAGCTCATCAAGGAGGTTGAAGGCAGGCAGCTCCAATACTGCGTGCTGCGCGACATTCCGTCCGAATTGTCGGCGGCGGACGAACCGGTTTCGTCGTCGTCGACAACGCGGAGGGTCGAAGTCGACTTTCTCGTGGCCGAAGAACAGCTGCCGGAGCTCTCGCAGCTTCTCAGCGACAGCGGCTTCATTCGGCTTCAGCGCTGGGGTTATGCACCGCACCAGTTCTTCGTCGCCTACGACGAAAGTTGCGACCTCTGGTTGAAGCTCGACGTCGTCACGCGAATCGCTTTCGGCCAGCCGGCGCACGTTTTCCGGTCGAAACTCGCGGACGATTGCCTCCGGAATCGGGTTCGGAGCGGCAACACGTTCGTACCGGCCCCGGAGGAAGAGTTCGTCACGCTGCTCCTTCACTGCCTGATCGACAAGCGAAACGTCCGACCGGACCGGCGCACTCGGCTGCAGCAGATTGCCCGGATGCCTCTTGACGAAGGCCGGCTCGAGACTCTGATCGCCGAATACTTCCCGGCCGGGCACAACTGGGCGTCTCTCAGGAAACGCGTTCTCGAAGACGACTGGGAGAGCCTGCTGCTCGACCGTGCCCAGATCGTCAAACATCTCGGCAGAAGCGATCCCTTTCGCCGGCGCGGCCGCCAGATTCGCGATCGGATTCTCAGAAAGCTGTCGCGCATCCGGACGCTCGTCAAACCGGAAGTGCCGACGGTTGCTCTCCTCGCACCCGATGGCGCCGGTAAATCGACCGTTGCGCAAGGAGTCGTCGAGTCGTTCTTTTTCCCGTCACGCCTCGTCTACATGGGGATGTATCAGAAGAACCATCACGGCTACGGCACGATGAAAATCCCGGTCGTCGGCCTCGTGATCCGAATGTCGCGCCAGTGGCTTCGCTACGCCCGAGCCCGCCTCTACCAGGCCGGGGGACGGCTCGTGCTGTTTGATCGCTACAACTACGACGCGATGCTGAACGCCGGCAAGAACGAAGGGGTTCTGCGCCGCGTCCGCCGCTGGATGCTCGCCCATTCCTGCCCGCACGCCGACATGGTCTTCATGCTCGACGCGCCGGGAGAGAGCCTTTATGAGCGGAAACAGGAACATAGCGTCGAGATTCTGGAAGAGCAGCGGCTCGCTTATCGGGCACTGAGCCAGAAGCTGCCGCAGATGGTCATCGTCGATGCCACGAAGGACATCAACGAAGTGCGCAGGGAGGTCCTGTCCGGTATCTGGCGCGGATGCGCCAAAACCCGTAGGTAGGATTTTCATGCCGAATCACGACTCAACCGCCCTGCTCGACCGACCGGATGCCGCTTCCGACGATGCGCCGCAAGCCCGCGAAGAGTCTCCGTCCGAAGCGATCGCTTCATCGACGAAGCCGGCCCGGGCCGCGTACATCCTGTCCCGCTTTCCGAAGCTGACCGAAACGTTCGTGCTCTACGAGATTCTCGCGCTCGAGGCTCAGGGAACGGACGTGGAGATCTTCCCGCTGCTGAGCGCCGGAAACGCGTCGACGGCGCAGGGAGCTTCGCTCTTTCGCAAGATGGTCGAGCTCGTGAAAAAACCGGGCGCGCGGCCGGTCATGCACGCCGACGCCGCACCGCTCGTCGCGCGGGCTCATTACCATCCGCTGATGAGCTTCGCGGTTCTTTCGGCCCTTTTGCAGATGGCCTTTCTCCGGCCTCGCGCATTCTTCGGCGTTCTTTACACTCTGATCCGAGCGAACCTGGGAAGCCCGAATTTCCTGCTCGGGGGACTCGCCGTACTGCCGAAATGCTGCTGGATTGCCCGGGAAATGGAGCGAGCAAACGTCACTCATGTGCACGCCCATTTTGCGAATCATCCGGCCGCGGCCGCGTTCATGGTGCATCGCCTTGCCGGCATCAGCTACAGCTTCACCGCGCACGGCTCCGACCTGCACATGGACCGCCACATGCTTCGCGAGAAAGTGCAGGAAGCGGAGAAAGTCATCACCATCTCCCGCTACAACCGGGATCTGATTCTCGAAGAATGCGGTTCCGAGTTCGCAGAGAAGGTCCAGATCATTCACTGCGGCGTCGATACTTCGGTCTTCGCCGCCCGCAATGCCGCGACCACGAAATCCAATGGTCTCTTTGAAGTTCTCTGCATCGGGACGATGCACGAAGTCAAGGGGCAGACCTACCTGCTTGAAGCCTGCAAGCTGCTGGCCGATCGGGGCGTGGACGTTCGCTGCCATCTCGTCGGCAAAGGGCCCGACTGGGACGCGCTCAAGGCCCAGGTGCGCGATGCAAAACTGGAAGACCGCGTCGTCTTTCACGGGTTGATGAATCGATCGCAGATTGCCGAGCTCGTCTCGAAATGCGATGTCCTCGCCGCTCCGAGCGTCCCGACCGAAGACGGACGCCGCGAAGGGATCCCTGTCGTTCTCATGGAGGCGATGGCGAGCGAGCTGCCGGTCGTTGCCAGCCGCCTTTCCGGCATTCCCGAACTGGTCGACGACGGAGTGAGCGGACTCCTCACGACGCCGCGCGACGCATCGGCCATCGCTGACGCGCTCGAACAGCTCAGCCGGGATCCGGAGCTTCGCCGCGAGCTCGGCAAGGCGGGCCGTGTCAAAGTTCTCTCGGAATTTGACGTCCACCGCAATGCGGCCAAGCTGGCCGATTGCTTCGGAATTGATAAAGGGTGATCGAACAATGGACGCGGGCTTCCGCTGCTGAAGTCCGCCATTGAAGAAGGATTCTCGGGCCGAGGATGAAAATGGGCGTTCGGTCGGACTTTGCCGATCGAATGGGACACCCCGTCGACGGGAACGACCAAACCTGAAGCGAAGCGTGTTGATTTTCGGCAACAGCCCGGCATCACCGTTTCCGCTCGGGAGTCTCCCCGACAAAAGCACTGCACTTCCAGCCGGGCCAGCGACCCGATGCCGGGACGTGCCCCATAATCCAAGAACAATTCCGCGACGGCGATTTCGGCCGCCGCGAATTCCCGAGTGAGGCGGCGAGCACGGGCGAGGTCTGCAACTCGACCGAACAGAGCGAGTGAGGGGTTTCGGTGACGTCAGAACCACAGACTGTCGATCGTCCGGTGCCGAACATCGCAAAGCTGGCGATGCTTCTTCTGCCGCCGCTTGCGCTCGCGTTCGCCGTCTTCGGCAGCAAAAAACCGGCGCACGCGCTCGTGGCGGCTCTTGCCGTCCCCGCGCTCTATGCGTTTGTCGTCTGGCCGGAAGCCGCAACCCTCGCCACGGTGTTCATTCTGTACTCGAACGCGGCGGACATCGCCGTCGAGTTCCACGGTCTGCCGTATGCCGTGGGTGCCGGGTTCATTCTGCTGCTGACCATTCCGCTCGCGTTCTACATCGTCATTCGGCGTGAGCGGATCATCATTGCCCCGGCTCTGCCGTTGCTGGTGCTGTTCGTGCTCGCCCAGGTGATCGCCGCCGTCTCGGCGCCCTATCCGGATATGGCCTTCAAGGAAGTGGTGAAGTTCTGCGCCGAGTCGATCGGCGTCTACCTGCTCGTGACGAACGTCATCCGCACTCCGGAGACGTTGCGACGCGTCTGCTGGGTGCTGCTGGCCGCCGGCATCCTGATGTCGGTTGTCCCGATGTATCAATATGCAACCGGCACCTACGACAACAACTACGGCGGGTTCGCCCAGGCGAGCGGTGGAATTTTCGAGACCGAACAATCCGGCTCGAGCGAAATGGTCCAGCACCGCCGCCTCACCGGACCGATCGGCGAACAAAACCGTTACGCCCAGGTCATGCTGATGCTGGCACCGGTCGGCCTTTTCCTCGGCGCGAGCGAACGGAAGCTCGGAGCGAGGCTGCTCGCCTGGGGAATTTCCGCCCTGGTGCTGATCGGCATGAGCCTTGCGTTCTCCCGCGGTGCCGCGGTCGGCGTTGCCGTCCTGATCCTGATTATGGCCTGGATGCGCTACATCAGTAAGTCGCACCTCGTTCTGATCGGAGTCGCCATCGCGCTGATGCTGGTGGCGATGCCCGAGTACGCCAACCGTATCGCCCGTCTGCAGGGTATGTGGGGAATCATTTCGCCGGAAAGCGCGAAAGCACAGGCTACCCCCGACAACGCACTCAAGA
>JBFWWA010000260.1:0-6826 GCA_050246455.1 Planctomycetaceae bacterium | reverse complement strand
CGGGGGCCTACGATCAGAATGAGCATTCCCACTCTCCGCTCAGCTTGGCCTCTCACGATCAATGGACAAACTGCTCGCGATATTGAGGTCGATTCGGCGGGGGGCGCAGACGCCGGTCGGACCGATCCTTCGCGACGCGCTGCGCGTCCTGCTGCAGACCTGGATGCACATCATCCTTCCGCTGTTCATCGCAGCGGCCGTGTACGTCGGCTCATTCTTCTGGCCGGTTTCGTCAAAGCGGATCTGGCCGATGGTGCGCTCAAGATTGCTCCGCTTCACCGACAGTGAGGCGGACCCGCTTCTGCTTGCCGTCTTTCGCATCGCGATCGGTTCGATCGGGTTGTGGTATGCCGTCGTCACATACGGGTTCATCGAGTTCACCTGGTACTCGCACACCCCGGATTTCCGTGAAACGGTCCGGTGGATTCACATCCTCTGGGGCGCGCTTGCGGTGCTGTTTATTCTCGGGTTGGGGGGGCGGCTTACGAACATCGCCCATTTCATCGTAATCTGCTGGATCCTCAATTGCGACGACATTGACGGCACCGTCAACGACGACCTGTACCTTATCGCCTCGTTCTGGGTGATGTTCGTCCGGCTCGATGGAGCCCTCTCGCTCCGTCGCTTTTTGCCCGAGAAATTCGGGGGTGGGAAGGAAATTGTTCCCCCGAAAGCATGGCCGATCCTGCTCCTGGGAGTGAACGACGGGATCTTCTTTCTGACGGCGGGGCTGACGAAGTTTTACGACCCGTTCTGGATTCGGGGGATCGGGCTGTACGAGACGTTGTCGCTCCCGTGGATCAAGAGCCCGTCGCTCAACTTCGTGCTCGAGAACAAGTCGCTGCTGGTGACGATGAACTACGTCGCCCTCGTCCATGAATTGCTGTTTCTGCCGTTGTTCATCTATCGCCCGACGCGCTGGATCGCCTGCCTGCTGATAGTAGGGTTCTACGCGCAGCTCACCTGGCCGATCCGGATCGACATGATCGGCCCGTTCGGCATGACGCACGCGATTGCACTCCTTGCGGTAACACCGCTGTTCATCTCGGCCGTCAATCGCTTGCGAGGACGACCCGCAGCCGATCGTGCGAAGTCGATCGAGGGCGCTGAACCGGCGGTTGCACCCGTTGTTCAGCCGTTGTTTGGCCGAGCGGAATCCGAGGATCGGCTGCGCGACGATCTGCGCATTTTCTGGCAGCAGGCACGGACGGCACACTCGCCCGTGCGCCGATGGGGAACGCGATTCACCGCGCTCTTCTTTGCAGGTTACGTCACGCTGCACGGAATATTTGCTGTCCTCAATGTTCGGTTCGATCCGCATTACACATACCCACCGGTTCCGGCCGACTCGGTGCCGCTGACGGCGAGTGACGCCCCGATTCGCCCGGCCGAGCCTCCGATTTCGGGCGCGGAACGGTGGAAGCTCCGCTTTCGGAGCCGCGTTGAGTGGTTGAACCGGATGTTTTTCTATCCCTCACTTGCGAGGTTGAACGACAACGCGACGAAGATTCTGCCGAAGTCGCTCTTCTCTGCGCCGCACTTCTTCGGCAACTACCAGTTTCGAGTCGTTGTGACTCTCAAGGATGGGAGTACGCGGGAGCCGTTTGTGGTGTTCCACGAAGACAAGACTCCCGGTCCGTTCACGTCGAGCCTCGGGATGCCGCGATACTTTCAGCGGTGCATGTACGAAGTTTCGGCGGTCTCCATTTCGCGTATTCGAGCCCCGGATCAGCCGGTCGATAACCCGAAGTATCTCCGGATCATGAACAACCTGCTGCACTTCGCGACCCTGCAGTTGCCGGAATACGAAGCGCGTGAAGTGGCGAAAGTCGAGCTGCTCTCAAGCCCGATGGTTGTCCCGAACAAGTTCGAAGGGGACTCGCGCCCCTGGCTCGACTACGGATGGACTCCGATTTACGAGCATGACGTTGTGTCGGACGAGTATCACTTCACTCAGATTCCGGCGCAGTATCCGTACAGGCTGTTGCCGTACTATCCGTGAGATGCTCGGGTGGCCCCGGTTGCTCGCCGATCGGGGGAGGTGTCAGCCCGCAAGAATCCATGGCCATTCGGCCGCGGAACTGCAGCCTCTTGTGACTTCGTCACACCGGTTGCACAGCAGAGGCCGTCCGGGAATTCGAACCAGTTTCCACGGAGATTCCGCGGCACACTTCGTGTTGCCCCGGCCACCCTCTGCACAGCAACCGGGGCCAAACTTCGCGACTCGGAGCACAGACGTTCCTGTCTGTGCCGATGAGCCAGAAGGGAACCGAATCTACTGGCTGCACAGACAGGAATATCTGTGCTCCGGGGAGGGCGGTCTGTTTCTCGAACGCACTCAACAACCCACGGAAAGCGGTTTCAGCGGGAGGACACCCCCGGGCTCGCCGATTCTCTTATCGCGGGCGCCAGGTGCTGAACAGCTCCGTCAGGTTCTTGTGGAGCATGTTCGCCTGTTTTTCTTCCGCGAGATCCCTAGCCAGTTCGTGGAACCGCGCCAGGACTTCCGACGGCGTGTATTCCGGAAAATCGGAGCCGATGACGGTTCTCCGGTCGAGCATGCGGAAAACGTACTTGAGATCGAGGTCGAGCGAGCTTCCCTGGTAGCGAAGGAGCGTGAATGAGAGATCCAGTACGAGATTCTGGTGAGCGGCAACGACATCGGCAATCTGCAGGAGCGCTGAGCCGCCGCCGTGCAGCAGTACGATCCGCGTGTGCGGACAGCGGACGGCGAGCTGGTCGGCGACGTCGGCGGGATGCAGCGTCGCCACACCTTTCTGACGGAAGAGCGTGTCGATGAAGACAACGAGTCCTTCTTCGCCGGCACTTCGGACAGCGGCGACGGCACGGTCGTCGAGCGGATCATAGCCGTTGAGCCGTGGATGGAGCTTGAGGCCCGCGAATCCTGCTTTTGCGATGTCGGCGACAGGCTTCCGGACCGATGCGACATCGCGCAGCCTGCTCGGATTGAGGGACCCGATCGGAATGAACTTTTCCGGGTTCTCTCGCGAGATCGCGGCGACGGTATCGTTATCGACATGGTCGGCGATTGCCACGAGGCAGGCGCGGCTCACGTTGGCCGCGTCCAACTCTTGCAAAAGCCTTTGGCGGCTTGCGTCGTATTTTGTTCCGCCGAGCCACGAACCGTCGGCCGTTGCGTGGACCAGCGAATCGAAGAACGTCATTTCGATTCCTTCTCGTACCGCTTGAGGCAGACGGTGTCGAACGTGTCCCATTTCTTGCGGTCGATGCAGTCGAACCAGACGTCTTCCTGTTCTTCGATCCAGTCGAGTTTCTTGAGGAAGTCGGCGTTGATGTAATCCCGGGAGATAATGACGACGCCGGTGTCGTCGCAGACGGCGATTGCGCCATTGAAGTAATCGCGCCGCTCGCGAAGTTTCGCGCTGTCGAGCGGTTTGTCGTTCTTTCGATTGAAACAGCCGACGGGCGTCGACCCTTCGAGCCAGACGGGCCAGTTCTCTTTGATGAGGTGCGGCAGATCGCGCAGCAGTCCGCAGGCGACGAGCGCACCGGCCTGGCGGTAGAGGATCAGAAACTTTGCGACGAGATTTCCGTAGATCGCGCGGTCGCCGCAATCGAACGCATCGGTGATGACGATGCTCCCTTTCGGCACTTCGCGCACCTGCTCGTGCACTTCCCAATTGCTTTCGTTGTACGCATACGAGTAAAAGACCGGCCCGACGCGGTGATGCCCCCGGTTGAGCGCCCGGACGCCGACGAGCGCGCCGGACTTATCGAGGCAGTCGGCCACTTCGGTCGATGAAATGCGGTTGCGCTGAATTTTGTCGATGATCTGTTGAGCGACGGTGTCCACGCGTGATTCCTCGTGCAGCGATGGGATTGCGACTCTTTCAGTGTCGGGCAAAGAGCGGGCATTGGCAAGACGTGACACTACGGCGAATCCCGACCGTGAGTCTGCGTTTGCATCTCGCGAAGCGTTTTTTTGAAGAATCGGGGGGCTGAAACCCTCCCGCTCGCCCGTTTCGCGCTGGTAGCGCGCGGTCAATCGCCCAGATCGAACACAAGGCGGTGCTCGACTTCATCGGCGAGTGCGATCGCTTCGGCCCGATTTTCCCCGGCGGCGATGACGAAGCCATGACGGCTCCGGTCGTCGCCGACATCCGGAATCCGATCTCCCGGCTGGAAGTTGAAATGCAGATCGAGAACGCCGGGAAGGCTTCGCAGCTCGTCCGCATTCCGGACCGCGCGCAGAACTCGGCCGGCCGGCAAGCGCAGGAAACGCAACTGGCAGGCGCGCTCTTCGGTCTTGTCGACTGAAGGTGAAGCGCCCATCAATGAGTCGATGAGGGCGGGGGTTGGATCGAAACCGGTGACGGCCGGAACGATGTGAGTCGGAATGCGCGAGCCCCCGCCACGTCCGGCGATTTCCACGAGCCACGGCTCGCCGTGTGCGTCAATGAGAAACTCCGCATGCGTGATGCCGAAGGGAATGCCGATTGCGCGGACCGTCGCTTCGTTCGCATGGGCGATGGCGTTGATGACTGCTTGCGGAAATGCCGGCGGCCAGGTGAGTGTACGCGCGACGCCGGGCAGATCGGCGTAATGCTCCTTGTCGGAAATGGCGAGCGTTGTCGGCTTCCCGTCGACCACGAACCCTTCAACGGTGCATTCCGTGCCGAGAATCAACTCCTCGAAACTCGCTTCGCCGCAGACGGAGGCGGACGTTGCGCGCTGGAGCGCGCAAGAAACGGTTTCCATGTCGTCCGTCTCGAGCACTCCGACGCCGCGGCTCGACTGCGCGTCGACCGGTTTGTAGAAGAGCGGGAGTCCGAGTTCCTCGACGGCAGCGCGAACATCATCGACAGTACGACAGCCGCGAAATCTCGGCTGGCGAATTCCCGCCGATTGTGCCGCTTCGCGCATGAGTCGTTTGTTTGTCGCGGCATCAGCGACCGCCACCGGCAAGCCGGGGAGTCCGAGCGCGTCGGAGACGCGTGCGACCATGGGGACTGCGAAATCGGTCTGCTCCGTCATCACGACGTCGACGCGGCGCGATCTGCCGAGCTCGACGAGGCCGCTCGAGTCCTGAAGCGAGATCTGCACCCCTTCGTCCGCGGCTGCGAATCCCGGTGCGTGCGGCGTGCCGTCGGCGCAGATGACGTAAAAGCCCATCATCCGTGCGAGTTCGATGACCGGCACCTGCCAGGTTCCGCCGGGAAGAAAGAGCATCCTGCGGCCGGAATAGCGCCCCTGCAAGTGGCTGCGATCGGGAAGAAAGCGGGACGCGCGGCGATTCAATGGATTGTTCCTTTCCTTCACGCTAACGCGTTCCGACCGGTGATTGCAAACGCTCTTCCGCCGTCGATACACTCAAAGAATGCTCGTCAGCGTCGTGACAACCATGTACCGCTCCTCGGCTTATCTCGAGGAATTCTATCGGCGGATCGTCGCGGCCGTCGCTCCGTTCAGCACGGAAATCGAGTTCATTTTCGTCGACGACGGTTCCCCGGACAATTCCGCGGAAGTCGCACAGACGTTTCTGGGGCGGTCGGAGCATGTCAGTGTGGTGCGGCTGTCGCGCAATTTCGGGCATCACCGAGCCATTATGACCGGCCTGCAATACGCCCGCGGGGAGCTGGTCTATCTCATCGATTGCGACCTGGAAGAACCTCCTGAGCTGTTCGAGCCGCTGTACCGGGAGATGCAGGAAGCGAACGCGTCGGGGAAGCCCGCGGATGTGGCGTATGCCGTGCCGGAGCGCCGCAAAGGGGGACTCTTCGAGCGCATTTCGGGTGCGGCGTTCTACGCGGTCTTCAATTTTCTTTCCGACGTGAAAGTCCCCGCGAACTGGATGATCGCCCGGCTCATGACGCGCCGCTACGTGCAGGCGCTCCTCGCGCACGGGGAGCGGGAGCTGTTCCTCGGCGGCCTGTTCTGCATCACCGGATTCCGTCAGGTCGGCATCACGGCGAAAAAGACGCACAAGGGGGAATCCGCGTGGACGCTCCGCCGCAAGCTGCATGTTGCGCTGTCGAGCGTGGCATCGTTCAGCGCGCGGCCTCTCTGGTTTCTCGCGGGAATCGGGATGGCGGTTTCGCTGGTGAGCGCGGCGGCAATCCTGTACATGCTCGTCCGTGTGATCGTGTTCGGGTTCAGTTATCAGTCGGGCTGGGCGTCGACGATGGTGACAGTCTCGTTCTTCGGCGGGCTGAACATGCTGGCGATCGGGATCGCGGGGCTGTACATCGCGCAGATATTCACCGAGGTCAAGCGACGCCCCTGTATCGTCATGGAAGTGCATTCGAATCTGGCGGAGCATCTCCGTCCGACCGGGCTTAGCCATGCTTGAACGCGACCGCGAAGAAACGATCGCGCGGTATCGGGCGCGATACCAGCAATACGGTTACGATCCGAAAACGCTCGGATGGACGAAGGGACGGCAGCACGTCCGCTTCGCGGCGGCCCTCGAGCTGATCGGCGAGGATTTCGGCAGCATTATCGACGTCGGGTGCGGCTTCGGTGATCTCTTCGGATACCTGAAAGGGATCGGCTGGCGCGGCGATTACATCGGCTACGACATCTGCCCGGAACTACTTGACGAGGGGCGCAAGCGGTACGGTGCCGACGGCGCGCAGTTCGAATGTCTCGATTTCTCGACGACCCCGCCTCAGGTTCTAGCCCAGGTGGCGGTCTCGATCGGGATGTTCAACCATAAACTCCAGGGTGATAACTGGGAGTTCGTGCAGAGCACTCTGAAAGCCATGCGACAAACGACGAGCGATGCGATCGTCGCCGATTTTCTGAGTACGACCGCCGACAAGCCGCACGAACACCTGTTCCATGT
>JBFWWA010000259.1:0-6841 GCA_050246455.1 Planctomycetaceae bacterium | reverse complement strand
CGTTTATTTTCGGCACCCTTCGCGCGACTTCGCCCAGACCGGCGAAGCGCTCCGCGTCCGGATAACGGGAGACCAGGCACGAATCACCTACAAAGGACCGATTCTCGATACCCGCGCCAAGATTCGGCACGAAATCGAGCTGCCGGTCGGCGCGAGTGCCGCGGATGCGCAAGAACTCGAGCAGATGCTCCGCCTGCTCGGATTCGAACCGTTGCGCGCCGTTGAGAAATCCCGAACGCCCTACCGCCTCGACTGGGAGGGACGACCCATCGAATTGACCGTCGACGAAGTCTCCGGCGTCGGAACGTATCTGGAGATCGAAGGGATGGCAGACGAGAAGGATCGAGAGGCCGTTCGCGATGCGATTCTGCGGCTCGCGGACCGGCTCGGTCTGGCGAATCCGGAACGAAAGTCGTACCTTCGACTGCTGTTAGAGAAGGATGGGGTCTGAGCCGACGAGAATTCCTCGAATTTGGCTTGCGGACTGCCGATCATATGTATAGTATTTCTTTGTACAGTATATGACCGCTCGCAGAAAACCCACTGGAAAACAAGGGAAAGCGATGGCCGCGAAATCGAGAATTCCGTCAGCAACTCCGCAAAAATCCGGCCGCGGCGAAGATTCTGCGAAGTCGGAATCACAGGCGATGCTGCAGAACACCCTGGGCCAGATTGAGAAGACCTTCGGCAAGGGGTCGATCATGAAGCTCACGGAGTCAGCCACCGGCTACTCCGGAATTTCGACCGGCGCCCTTTCGCTCGACCTCGCCCTGGGGGGTCGCGGCCTTCCTCGGGGTCGCATCATCGAACTCTTCGGCCCGGAATCGAGCGGTAAAACGACCCTCGCCCTGCACTCGATCGCCCAGGCTCAGCGCGAGGGAGGAATCGCGGCGTTCATCGACGCGGAACATGCCCTCGATCCCGCCTGGGCCAAGCGTCTTGGAGTGAACCTCGAAGACCTCCTGGTCAGTCAGCCCTCCTACGGTGAAGAAGCGCTCCAGATCGCGGAGATGCTGATCAAGTCGAACTCCGTGGACCTGATCGTCGTCGACTCGGTCGCGGCTCTGGTTCCCAAGGCGGAACTCGATGGCGAGATCGGCGATACGCATGTCGGCCTGCAGGCCCGCATGATGAGCCAGGCGATGCGAAAGCTCACAGGAGCGATCTCGAAGTCGCACACAACGGTCATCTTCATCAACCAGATTCGCGAGAAGATCGGGGTGATGTTCGGCAGTCCGGAAACAACCCCGGGCGGCCGGGCGCTCAAGTTTTACTGCTCCTGCCGCATTGATGTTCGCCGCGTCAGCACACTGAAAGACGGCGAGAACACAATCGGCATCCGGATGAAGGCGAAGATCGTCAAGAACAAGGTGGCTCCTCCATTCCGCCAGGCGGAGTTCGATATGCTCGGCCATCGCGGCATCAGCCTCGAAGGAGACATCATCGACCTGGCTGTCGAAGATCGGATCATTGATCGGAGCGGAACCTGGCTCAGCTACGGTTCGACGAAGCTGGGGCAAGGTCGCGACAAAGCGCGGACCTACCTCGAAGAGAATCCGCAGGTCGTCGATGAGCTGCGGCAGAAGATTCTCGTTGCACGCGGCTACAACGTTCAGCCCATTGTGGAAACGAACGGGCAGGCCGCGGACTGAGCCGTCGCAATCGTTGAACGCGGCCGGAACAACTCCGTGCCGCGTTCAGCAACTGTCAGGGCTTGGGTGAGCCGATCCCACCGGATACCATAAAGCTTGCGGGAGCGAGTCCGTCGTATTCCCACAGCAGCATGGCTCCGGAGTATTCGGGATGATCGCAGGTTCTTGGGGTGCAATTCGCCTTCGCACAATCATCGGGCCGTTCCTGGCGCTCGCAATGATTGTTCCTTGCGCACCCGATTCGCTCGTCCGCGCGCAGTCACCCGACACAAACGGACTTGCGGCTGCCGCCGCGCTCGAGAAAGCGTTCGAGCAGGCGATTGGGCGCGCCGAGCGAAGCGTCGTCAGCATCGCTCGCGTCCGGAGATCTTCGCAGACGATCGTACGAACCGATTTCAATAATCCGTTCGGACTCGATCTCCGAAATCCCGATTCGCGGCAAGAGCGCAACATTCCCGACAGCCCCGATTTCATTCCGACCGAGTTCGGTTCCGGAATCATCATCGCCCCGGAGGGAAAACCGGACGAACGGATGATCCTCACGAACTACCACGTTGTGCGCGGCGGTCCTGTTGCGTCCCCGTCAGGACCGTCGGGCGAAATCCGTCTGCACGCGAGGTTTCCGGGTGGACGGACCTGCGAACTCAGCATCATTGCGGCCGATCCGCGCAGCGATCTTGCCGTCCTCAAAATTGACTTCGAGAAACTCCGTCAGAAAGCGGCCGATCTCCAGGCCATCAGGCTGCGCGGTGATGCTGTTCCACTGAAGAAAGGGCAGCTCGTCCTCGCCCTCGGGAATCCGTACGCAATTGCCCGCGACGGTTCACCAAGTGCGAGCTGGGGAATGATCAGCAATATTTCCCGCCGTCCAGCTCCGCTGGAGACTCTTGCCGACGAGTCGATCATGCGCAAGGAAACGCTCCATCATCTCGGCACGCTGCTGCATGTCGACGCGCGCCTCGACCTCGGAGCGAGCGGCGGCGCCCTGATCGACCTGAAGGGGGAACTCGCTGGCATCACGACGTCGCTTGCCGCCCTGCAGGGGTATGAAAAATCTGTCGGCTACGCAATTCCGATCGACAGCGTCATGCGTCGGATCATCAACGATCTGACGAAAGGGCACGAAGTGGAATACGGATTCCTTGGAATGCAGCCCGACAACGCCTATCTCGACGAGCCCGCCCGCCGCATTCCCGACCTCGGCCGTTCTACCGCCGCGAAGGTCGCCTCGATCATTCCCGGTTCGCCGGCGGCCAAGGCGGAATTGTCGCGGGAAGATATTATCCTCGAGGTCAACGGCGCGCCGGTCCGTAACCGGATCGATCTGATGCGGCTCGTCGGTCAACTTCCGCCCGACACTCCGACCAAGCTTCGCGTCTGGCGCTCACGGGCGCAAAGCGAATTGACCCCCACCGTAAAGCTCGGCAAATGGCCGGTCTTCGACGACGAGGGGATCATCGCGACCGTACCCCGTTACGCGGCCTGGCGCGGCATTTCGATCGACTACGCCACAGGCCGAAAGAAGTACTTCGACTGGCCGCACGAGTTCAACGAGGCGGTTGTCGTCACAAATGTCGCAGCCGGAAGCCGCGGACGTGCCGCGGGACTCAACGAGGGAGACTTCATCGCCCTGGTGAATGGCCGTCCTGTCGGAACCCCCGGCGAGTTTGAAGCGGTCGTTTCCAGTCTCAAAGACGAAGTGACACTGGAACTCGTCGGAGGGCGGCGCGTCACCGTCAAAAAGTGACAGTATCGACCGTCAGCCATTGCCGCGGACCGAGTGGCGCCTGAACCGCTCGGGTGAACGCGGTGTCAAGCGGCCTGCCCGGGCATCGGGCGCGATCTATTCCGCCCTGAACGAACTTTGACTATCCTTCAGCGCTCCCCGTGCGTCCGGCGCGGGCAGCGGCGGGAACGGATTTTCCGCCGCTCGAATGTTTCGACCGCCGCCCCCCAACGTGATAAAAGCTCGCATTCATGAAAACCGACGAACTCCGTGAGCAATACCTCGCCTTCTTCGAAAGCAAAGGCTGCGTCCGCCGACCGTCCGACGTCCTCGTGCCGCGCGATGATCCGACGGTCCTGTTCACCCCTGCGGGAATGAACCAGTTCAAGGCGCAGTTTCTCGGAATCGGCAAGCTCGAGTTCACCGCCGCGACCACCTGCCAGAAGTGCCTCCGTACCGGCGATACGGCCAACGTCGGCGTGACCGCGTACCATCACACTTTCTTCGAAATGCTCGGCAACTTCTCCTTCGGCGATTATTTCAAGAAGGAAGCAATTCACTGGGCCTGGGAGTTCCTGACGACGAAGAAATGGCTCGGCCTCGACCCGAACCGTCTGACGGTTACCGTCTATCTCGACGACGACGAGGCATACAACATCTGGCATAACGAAATCAAGCTGCCGGCCGACCGGATCCGCCGCGAAGACGAAAACGAAAACTTCTGGCCCGCCGGCGCTCCCACACAAGGGCCCGACGGCGTCTGCGGCCCCTGCAGCGAAATCTATTATCACTCGCCCGGCGCCGCGAAGTCGGTCGAGATCTGGAATCTCGTATTCACGCAATTCAACCGGGTCGGAGATCCGCCGAACAATCTCCGCCCGCTGCCGAAGAAAAACATCGATACCGGTATGGGTCTCGAGCGAACGGCCTCGGTATTGCAGGGGGTCGAAAGCAATTTCGAGATCGACATTCTGAAGTCGATCTGCCTTCGCGCCGCCGATGCCGTTGGTGTGAAGTACGACTTTCACTCGCCGCAAGGCCGCCCAATCCGCCGCATTACGGACCACGTCCGCGCAGCCACATTCTGCATCCACGAAGGTGTTTCACCGGGGAGCGAAAAGGAAAGTTACATCGTCCGGCAACTGCTGCGGCGCGCCTTGCTCGAAGGATACCTCCTCGGCAAGCACGAACCGTTCCTGCATCAGATCGTTCCGTCAGTCGTGGAAGCGATGCGCGTCCCCTACCCCGAGCTCGCTGAAACCGCAAAAACGGTCGCGAACACGATCGAGGAAGAAGAATCGCAGTTCCTCGGCGTCATCGAGCGCGGCATTCAACGCTTCGAAAAGTTCGTTGATAAAGCCCGCGAAACCGGCAGCAGCAAGATCAGCGGCGATGACGCCTTCGACCTGCATCAGACCGAAGGGTTTCTCATCGAACTCACCGAGGCCATGGCTGCCCGGAAGAATCTTGCCGTCGACCTGAAGCGCTTCAACGACTTGATGGAGAAACACAAGCTCGGCAGCGGCAGCGGCGCCTTCCTCGATTCGGTCATGGCCGAAGGTCCGCTCGACGCGCTTCGCAAGACCGCCGGCTCGACCGAATTCCTCGGCTACGACAAAACCGAAGCGGAGGGGACCGTCATCGGCATCATCGCGGAGGAGCAGCTTGTCGATGAACTGACCGAAGTCGGACATGCGAAACCGGTCGGCGTGCTTCTCGATCAGACTCCCTTCTATGGCGAAGCGGGGGGCCAGGTCGGCGACACCGGATTGTTCAAATCGAAAGACTGCGAGTTCCAGGTGCTCGACACCAAGCGCGACGGCACACTGATCGTGCACATCGGCCACCTCACTCGCGGCAAGCTTTCGCTCGAACAGAAGGTCACTGCGGTTGTCGACTCGACGCGCCGCGCCGGCATCCGTCGCGCGCACTCGGCCACGCATCTGCTGCATCACGCGCTCCGTCAGACCCTGGGCGATCAGGCCACACAACGCGGCTCAAAGGTCGAACAGGATGCCTTCCGGTTCGACTTTGCTCACAAGACCTCGCTCACCGCCGATGAAATTCGCCAGGTCGAGGACGAGATCAACGCCCGCATAGCCGAAGGGTCGCAGGTCGGCACTCAGGTCATGGATCTGGCGGATGCCAAGAAGCTCGGCGCGATGGCGCTCTTCGGCGAGAAGTATCCGGACCGTGTCCGCGTCGTCAGCATGGGCGATTTCAGCATTGAGTTCTGCGGCGGAACGCACCTCACGAACACAGGGCAGGTCGGGCTCTGCAAGATTCAGTCCGACGAGCCGGTGGCGAAGGGTGTTCGTCGTATCACGGCGCTCACCGGACCGCGGGCTCTCGGCAAGATTCGCGATACCGAGAACCTGCTCAAAGAGCTCGTCTCCATTATGAAAACGCCGCAGCCCGAAGATCTGCCGCGGCGCATCCAGGTGCTGCAGGAAGAACTGCGGGAAGCCAAGCGCGAACTCGCCACGCACACCTCCCAGTCGGTCGCGGGAACAGTCGATGAACTCCTTGCTCAAGCGGAGAGCGTCGGCGATGCGAAGATCGTTACGCACATCACGACTGACGGAAACAAGGACGCGCTTCGTGATTATGTCGATCAACTCCGCGGCAAGAAGATCCCGGTCGCGATTCTGCTCGGCACCGTCACGGACGGCCGCGTCTCACTGACGGCCGCGATTACGAAGGACCTGCAGCAGCGCGGTCTCAATGCATCCGAAGCCGTCAAAGCGGCGGCGAAGCTCGTCGGGGGTGGCGGCGGCGGACGGCCTGACATGGCGGAAGCCGGCGGCAAAGACCCGAGTAAACTCGCGGAAGCTCTCGCTGAAGGTGCAAAGTACTACCGCGAAAAGCTCGCGAAGTAGTTCACCGCGGATTCGTGGAGCACAGGAAGAGACTCCGTGACTTCCGTGGAGACGCTCGTGTGGCACGCCCCGCCAAGGGCGTGGCCTTCGCGCAATCACATGGCGCCCTTCGCAGGTTCAGGGCGCGCCACTCGAGTTTTTCGAGAAAGCTGTCTCCGGGTCGACTATCACTCCCCCTCATCCGCCGGTGGTGCGAAGCCGCGGCGGAGGGTGTTCTCGGTGACGTTGACCGGAATGAGGAACTGGCCGAGATAGTCGGGGCCACCCGCTTTCGAGCCGATGCCCGACATCTTGTATCCGCCAAAGGGCTGTCGTTCGACCAGCGCTCCGGTGATTCCGCGATTGAGATACAGATTCCCGACCTGGAACTCGAGCCGTGCCTGCTTGAGATGCGCCGGACTTCGGCTGTAGACGCCGCCGGTCAGCGCGTATTCCGTGCCGTTCGCAACGTCGATCGCGTGTTCAAAGTCTTTCACTTTGATGACTGCGAGCACCGGCCCGAAGATCTCCTCCTGCGAGAGCCGCGAATCGGGATCGACATCGGTGAAGATGTGCGGCCCGACGTAGTACCCTTCCCCGGCCAG
>JBFWWA010000258.1:0-6861 GCA_050246455.1 Planctomycetaceae bacterium | reverse complement strand
ATGCCGCGCAACGAACTGCCCTTATGCCGAAGCTTGATTTTCTTGACCAGCTCGCCGGTCTCGAAATTGTGCAGCGAGACAATTCCCTCCCAGCTCCAGTCCGGAACCACCAGGAGCTTCCCGTCGTTCGAGAGCGCTGCGGTGTCGGACTATGGTCGCGAATGAGATGAAACAATCCGGCCCGATTGAACTTCCCAGCGAACGAATTTGTCATGACCTGCGGCACCGAACGCATGTCGGTTGCTCGAGTCGAATGCAATGCGGGCAATCGCTCGATCACTCGGTTTTTCGAAGTATCGAATGAGTTGCCGAGATTCGAGATTCCAGAGCCGGACGCCCCCCGGATGCGAGGACAGGAGCATTTTTCCATCGGAGCTCACCGCGAGGTCATTGACCGTTTTCCCGGCTTCCTTGACGGCATCCACTTCCTTCCAATCGTCAACCGAGATCAGGCGAATTTCCGATCGCGGGTTCTGGTTGTCTTGACCGAGGATCAGACGTTTTCCATCCGGAGTGAAGACCGCGGCATTGAAGTGACCGTTGATCAGCTTCACCTCCTGGCCACTGCTCAGGTCCCAGACCCTCACCGTCTGGTCGTGTCCGCAGCTGGCAAGCCAGCGGCCGTCCGGCGAGATGGCCAGGTCGTTAATCGATTTTGTGTGACCATTCAGGACGTGGATCGCACCCATACGACCGGCAACCGCCGGACTGGGCGCCGCAGTAGGTTTTGGAGATGCCGCCTCCGTAATGCGCCACAACCGAAGCTGATAATCGCGATCGTCAGAAGTCGGCTTGTCCGGTACGTTGTATAGCCCGCCGCCGGTAAGAACTTGCGAGCCATCGGGTGCGACGGCGAGATGATGCATGACGTGCGTCTTGCTTTCCGCCCGCGCCAGCTCGGCCCCGGTCCCGGCGTCCCAGAGTCGGAGCGTTCGATCCTGACTTCCCGTTACGACGCACCGATCTCCGAGTGCGAATGCGACTCCTTCCACACAATCGGTGTGCCCTTCGAAGCGCGCGAGTTCGATGCCGGATGCGAAGTCCCAGATTCGGTTCGGCGATTCCTTGCCCGCCTGAAGTCCCCCGCACGCAATTCGTTTTCCGTCCGCAGAGCATGCGATCGCCTCGATCCAGCTTGGAAACTGCCGAATCGTGCGAATTGCATTTCCCGTCTCGACGCTCCATTGAATCAATCGCCCGTCGGTCGTGCCCGCGAGCGCGCTCCGGCCGTCCGGCAGAAACTCGACGCCGTGAATCCAGCCGGTGTCTCCGGTTTCGAAGCGTTTGACCTCGCGCTTGCCGGCGATCTCCCAGACGGCCGCGAAATGCCCTCGGCTGCCGAAGACAATCGACTTCCCGTCGCGTGAAAACCGGACGGCACTGACCAACTGCTGGCTGCGCGGTATTTTCAGCACGTTGGCCCGGGTCGCGACGTCCCACACATTGACTTCGCCGCCGATGTGAGCTGAAGCAATCCGTGAACCGTCCGGCGAGACCGCAACGCTTGTCGTATTTCGATTGTGATTGAGGCGGAAGAGCTCTTTTCCGTCACGCACGTTCCAGATTCGCAACGTCTTATCGTGACTTCCGGAGACCGCGCGCTCTCCGTCCGGAAAAAACGCCACACAGGAGATTGAAGCGGTGTGGCCGCTGAGCTGCCGCACTTCCACGAATCGATATGTTGACGAGATCCCCGGTGCACTGCCGATTGTGCTGACCGCTGGCTGCAGCGCTCGGGGCGACACTTTCGCGGCCGGTTTCCGATCGGAGGGGATCATTCCCGCCGTTCTGGCCTTCATTTCGATCGTCGTTTCGCCGTCGGCTCCCGACCGCACCACCGCCTCGAACTCCTCACCCGGCTCCAGCGACCCGATGACTTTCGTCTCTTTGTCGCCGCGCTTCACGTAGATGATCACCATCCCATACATGAAGCCGAAGAACGCGAGCCAGAGCGTGATCCATTGCACGGCCGGGGGAATGGATCCCAGACCCATCGGGCGGGACATCGTGACGCGCCGCCGGCGCAATGCGGCCTGCGCAACTCGTTCTCGAGCTTCAATGCCGAGCCTGTTGCCGGGCTTCAACTCGAGCAGACGCGACACGATATTGTCGAGCCCCATGACCTGGTTGCGGCTCAGGCCGTCCTGGAGGCGCGCAATGAGGAAATTGACTTCGTCGTTCCGTTCGATGCACTCCTGAAGCAGTTCCGAGTGCTTTTCGGTGCGAGCCGTTTCGGGAATCTGCGAGAGAAGCTGTGCGGCCTGTTCGTAGTCGTGCTTGGCAAACAGGCGCCGCGCCGTCCGGCCGATGGCATCGATCTCGACCTTCGGTGTTTCCTTCAGCCGGTCTCGCGATGCAATGCTTCGAGTCGGGGGTGGGGTTGCCGGTGTTTCGATCACCGTCGGCGCTGCGGAAGATTGGGAACGCGGAGAGCGCAGATATTCCGTCAGCATCCCGGCGACTTCCTTCATCGACCCGGGACGGTCCTCCATTTTCTTCGACATCAACTTCAGGCAGATCGTCTCGATCCGAGGATCGAGGTCGGGGCGGAGTTGAGACGGGGGTACCGGTTCGACGGTCAGAATCTGCCCCAGAACCGCTGCGAGCGAGCCCTGAAACGGAATGCGACCGGTGAGGAGCTCGTACAGAATGACGCCGAGCGCGTAGATGTCGGAGCGCGGGCCCACCAGATCGTTCTCGCCGTTGACTTGCTCCGGCGGCATGTAGGCCGGCGTGCCGATCATCATTCCGAAGTGCGTCAGCCGTGTTGATTCGGGATCGGCCGACATTTCCCGCGCCAGCCCGAAGTCCATGATGATCGGCTCCCCGCGGGTGTCGACCATGATGTTCGCGGGTTTGAGGTCGCGATGGACGATGCCGGCGCGGTGCGCTTCGTCGAGAGCCACTGCGAGTTTCCGCACGACCCCCGCGACCTGGCGTTCGGGTTGCGGGCAGGCGGGCCGGATGTAGTCGGAAAGCGGCTTTCCTTCGATGAACGCCATCGTGATGAACGGCGCGCCGTCAATTTCGCCGACGTCGTACACCGGACAGATATGAGGACTGCGAAGGTTGGCGGCCGTGCGCGCTTCTCGATAGAAACGCTCGATGAATTCATGCCCGTCGGCTTCGGTGAATCGCGGAATCTTGAGGGCGACGCGCCGGCCGAGGTTTGAGTCGTGCGCAAGATACACGACTCCCATCGCTCCCTGGCCGAGAACCTTCTCGATGCGGTAGCGTCCGATTTTTTCGGGCGCCGGCCCGCTTGGTGATTCGCTCGACGACGGTTTCTGCTGGTTCTGTTCCCCCGCGAGCGGCGGCAATGTTTCAAGGCCGGTGAGGGAGGACTGCACCTTGACGATCGTCGCCTGCTGATTACGAAGCGTGCTGTCGCGGGCGGGATCGGGAGCGGGGGGCTGCAGATCCGGTGAGGGAAGCGTCAGCGTCGCGTCGTCGCGATTCTGCGCATCGGAAGCGATCGACTCGGAAACGAGCGAGCCGGCCATCTGCTCGACAACGTCCGCGGTCTCGAAGTACGACTTGAGGGCCGCTGCCGATTCCGGATGCGCAGCAAGAAACGCTTCTCGATCGACTGTTTCGCCGGCATCGACTCTTCGCAGATACTCCGCGAGGATCGAGTCGATCGTCTCGTCGTTCTGTGTTCTTGCTGGTGATGCGCCGTCAGACATTTTCAAAGCGCTGTCGAGTGAGGTTCACGAGGGCGGGATGTTTTCAGCGAGGATTCGTTATTTCGAATCGGGTTTCAGGAGCTCTCGCAGCTGCTGCATTCCGCGTTTCAGAAGTCCGGCAACGGCCTGTTCGCTCCGTTCGAGATGGCGGGCGATATCGGCAATTGTGCAGCCTTCCAGGTGACGGAGACGCACCGCATTCGCTTGATCGACTGGAAGTCGCTCGAGACAGCGGGCAAGCTCCACCGCGTCCTCCCCCTGCATGGCGCGGCAGCTCGGACTCGACGTGAGTGCTTCGAGCGATGCGAACTGGTCCGCCGACGCTTCTCGGCCGAGGGCCCGTTTTTCGGCTCCGAGATGGTCGCGGAAGATGTTTCGGATGTTCTGCTCGTGAATCTGCCGCAGCCAGGCGAGGAACTCTCCTTCTTCTTCGCCGGTGAACTGCTCGATGTTGCGGTGGGCCGAAAGGCAGGTCTGCTGCACCACATCGGAAGCATCGACGCGGGCTCCCAGCCGTCCGTCGAGATGCCGCTGCGCCATGATCCGCAAGTAAGCCCGGTGCGCTTCAAGAAGTTTTCCGAGAGCATCGCGATCTCCGCGGCGGGCCAGTGCCAGAAGTTGCCGAAGTGGCCAGGTAACGGAATTCATGGATTCTGGCTCTACCCTGTCCACTCTCAGATCCCGATCCCGCGTCCGATCGGGCGCGCTCTTTCCAGACGATTGCCGAAATCGACGGAAAATCACGGCTCGATCACCCTACGACGTCGGCTTGCGCCCCGGAACCGGGACAGGCCACGGGGACCTCTCGCGACAACGGGCGCAACTCGGCTCCATCATAGCAAATGAAGCGAGTCGGATGTCAGATCGTGGCGGCGGTCCTGCGAAGAGCGACCGCAATGCTCACGACGAAAACCGCAACACCGATCAGGTTCAGCGGCATCGGAAGCAGAAGCGAAGCAATCAGACCGAGAACCACCGCGAACTTCGGCAGATGACGGCGCCACGCCGGGCTCGCGCTCGTCGCTCCGAAGGCGGCGATAATTCCTACCGCCAGGAGCATCCACGCCAGAGTCCAAAGATAGCTGAGCCCTGTAACCAGCGATGCTTTCGGACGGACCGCGACCGACAAGCGGGGGGAACCGCCCGGTTTGGAAAGCACGATCTTCCGGGAGTCCGGAGGAATCGGAATCTGAACCTTAAGAGAGAGGCTTCCGGCTTTGATTTTCCCGGCGGCCTCTTTGGCCGGGCCGGAAGTCGAACCTGAAGTCTGGCCCAAGGCGCCGGACTGGTCGGTCGCCTTTTTGTCTTCGCCGCTCTGGGGGGCGTCTTCAGGAGCGGCCTGCGGAGGTGGGGCGTTGGTTTGCGGAACGACCCTCTGCTCGATTGAGAGCGAACGCGCGTTCTCTTCGATCTGACGGTTCAATTCCAGCTGCTGTGACCCTTTCTGGCGGCGCTCCGAAAGGTCCCGCTTGGAACCGGAGGCGCGCTCCGACCCGAAGCGCTGCTGAACGTTAGTCTTGTCGGAAGGTTTCGCCGGCGTATCGGCGAAATCCTGCTGGAAGAAAAAGTCGTGCGTCTCGACGTCTTCGGACTCGGCCGGTTCCGAACGGTTATCCGACAGAATCTGCTGTGCCTGCTGCGATTGCACGTCGGCGTCGAAATCGACTTCCGACTTGCCGCTCTCGGACGTCAGAGCGCGCTTCTCTTTCTGATCAATCCGAATCTTCGCTTCGTTCGACCGGATATCTCCCAGGATTTGTGAGCGGCGCTGCAGGAGCCGGCCCCCTTCCCCTTCCGTCTGATAGCCGTACGAATCGGACTGGAATTCCTTCTCCAGTTTTTTCAGGTTGCCGTACGCTTCGTAACGTGCGCGGGAGCTGCCGGTTTCTTTGAGAATGGCCAGCAGGGCGCCCGCTTCCGAGAGTGCCGCGTCGAGGTCGATCAGTTGTTCGCTCTCGGAACCGAGTGCCGAAAGATTCGTCTTTCGCGGATCGTCGACGATCTCGACGTCCTGATCATTCGGAAAATAAACGGTCCAGCGCGTCCGCGCGACCGGAATGCCGAATTCCTCGTCGTCCTGCGGCGTGACGACTTCCGGAACTGGCAGCTGCACGTCGGTCCGCGTGAGTTGTACGCGGTCGGTCAGTTCCCCGACGGGAAGAACTCCGGTGACCACCGCTTCGACGATGAACGAGAGCGCCGCATCGCTCGTTTTCGGCAATGCAATCAGGTAGAGCGTCTCTTCGTTCTTTCTGGTGATGACCGGGCGCGCCGGTTCGTCGGCCACGAAGGCGGAGAGAAGCCGCGATTCCGCGGGCAGTTTCAGCGCGAGGAACTGCCGCGATCGATTCTTGATTCGGTACGCCAGCCGGGTGCGATACGAGCCATCCTTCTCGACCACGGTCAGCAGGTCGGCAAGATTCACCGACGCCGGCGCACTTCCCTCGCGAACAAGGCGCTGTCGAGCCCATTTCGGAGGTTGATCGGTTCGAGCGGCGCCGATCTGCATCGCTTGCCGGATCAGGTCCTCGCGAATGCGGATCGGAAGGTCGTTCGCCTCGACCGGTTCCAGGGTTCCCGCAGCGGCCGGAGCAAGTTGCGATTCGGAATGATTCACCAGCACCACGAACTGGCGCTGTGCTGCGATGCGGCGCACCCCTCCCTCTTCTTCGCTGGTCGGCTCTTCAAAGACGATCCGAGGCCCTGAGATTTCGGCACCGGACGGTGAAGGCAGCACGGCGAGTGCCGCGAGCACGAACTCCTCCCGCAGCGGCTCGTCGAGCACGATCGTCCAGCGAATACGACCATCAGGGAGTTTCGCTTCGCTGACCTGTCGGACGCGCGGGTCCGGGAAATCGAGACGGCCGGCGAGCCAGTCGGGAGTGGTGAACAGAAACGTATCCGCCGACCCCTGCAGTATTCTCCACCGGAACATGAGCGTGTGGTGTACCGCAGTTTCTGTGACGGTGACCAGGCTGAGAGCGTCGACAGCGAGTCTTGGTAGCACTTTCGCGAGGTTCAGCGTGATCGGATTGAGTTGCGGCTCGGTCGAGCGAAACGCGAACTGCGCCGCGCGCTGCTGAAGATTCCTCAGCTGCGCCGAGATCTCTTCGGGGCGCGCCGGTTTCCAGCCGGTCGGATCGCTGATTGTCACCGAGTAACTGCTGTCGACCCA